>CAYJSO010000020.1:0-10862 GCA_964372795.1 uncultured Methanosarcinales archaeon | reverse complement strand
ACGTCTTTCCAGTTCCCGGCGCTCCATAAATTAAAATCCCGCGAGGAGGCCTTATTCCCATCCTTACAAATGCTTTCGGATACTTCAAAGGCCATTCAACAGCTTCAATCAGCTCGCGTTTGACATCTTCCAACCCGCCAATATCCTCCCAAGTGATATTTGGAATCTCAACCAAAACTTCTCTCATCGCGCTTGGCCTTACAATCTTCAGCGCTTCCTTAAAATCTTTCATAGTAACATACATTTTCTCCAGAACTTCCTTCGGAATTGGCTCATCTTGATCAAGCTTCAAATCAGGCAGCACTCTTCTAAGCAGAACCATTGCAGCTTCTTTTGTGAGTGCATTCAAATCAGCTCCGACAAAGCCATGTGTTACAGCTGCTATCGCATCTAGCTCAACCTTCTTCTCCAGCGGCATATTTCTGGTGTGAATCTTTAAAACATCAAGCCTTCCTTCACGTGAAGGCACCCCAATTTCAATCTCTCTATCAAACCTTCCCGGTCTTCTTAATGCTGGATCAAGCGCATTTGGTCTGTTTGTGGCGCCAAGCACAATTACTTTTCCTCTGCTCTGCAGTCCATCCATCAGGCTGAGCAATTGTGCAACAACCCTTCTCTCAACCTCGCCCCTAGTCTCTTCACGCTTGCTTGCAATTGCATCAATCTCATCAATAAAAATAATGCTCGGCGCATTCTTCTCAGCATCCATAAACTTCTTCCTTAAGTTCTCCTCGCTCTGTCCGTAATACTTGCTCATTATCTCCGGTCCATTTATCAAAATGAAGTTTGAATCAGTCTCGCTGGCAACAGCCTTCGCAAGCAACGTCTTTCCAGTTCCAGGCGGCCCATGCAGTAAAACTCCTTTTGGCGGCTCTATGCCAAGCCTTTCAAAAATCTCAGGATGCTTCAATGGCAGCTCTACCATTTCTCTGACTTTCTTTATCTCCTCTTTCAATCCGCCAATATCTTCATAGCTGACCTCAATCGTTGCTTCTTCTCTGATCTCAACAGCCTCAGGGTTAAATTCAACTTCAGTTTCATTTGTTACTACAACATTTGCTTTCGTTGGATTAGTGTTTACAACAACAAACTTCAGCTCGCCAAAACCAAATCCCATTAGCCCTTCATCAAATAAATCAAGCGGATTAAACGCTTCCTCAAAAAACGAGCTTGCTCCCAGAACGGTTCTCCTCCTTCTCGTTCCTCCAAGAGAAACAATATCTCCTTTTACAACAGCTCTGCCAAGAAGCCCTTGCTTGAATATCTGCGGACTTGCTTTTACAATCACTCCTCTTCTGGCAGGCGCTATCGTAATCTTTTTAGCTTCCTTAATCTCAGCTTTCCTTATTATAACAACCTCCCCAATGCTTGTTTTAGCATTCCTTCTTATAACACCATCCATTCTTATAATAGCTAATCCCAAATCTCCCGGATAGCTCCTGTCTGCAATGGCAACAGTTTTCCTTTTGCCCTCAATTTCAACTATCTCGCCCGGAGAAATTCCAATCTGCCTTAGCATAGTCGCATCTATCCTTATAACACCTTTGCCTACATCATCCTGGACAGCTTCCGCAACCTTCAGCTTTAATTCCTGTATTGCTTCCATATCCCCTCTTAACTATTAACTCTTAACTAACCTAATGGCTCCAATTTAACACATTAAATCCAACACATTGTCCTAATCCTAAATCTCTACTATATATATTTTGCTCACAGATTTAAAAACCTTTCGCTTTTAATTACCAGAAAGTAACCATTAAACCCAAATTTAAATCCCATCAATTCGCCTTCGCCGGCTGCCTTGCTCTCCTCTCAACCTTAGGCAATGGTATCGGGCTTGGCAAACCAATATCCTGGCTTATTTTAAGCGCTTCAATGTTGCATCTGTTCAGCGCAGCATTCAAAATTGGCTCCATCACATCAGCTGGCAGCTGCTTTTTGTCTTTCCACTCTTTCTTAATCTCTTTGACTTTCTCCTCGCTCTCTAAAAAAAGCACATTCCCTTCCAAATCAATTGAGCCAATATTCGGCGTATACCTGCAGTTAAATTCAACCACAAACCTTAATCCTTTCTGCTTGGCACTGCCAAAATTAAAATCCTTTTCCTCAAGCTCCTTAACAGAGATATTATTCTTAATTCCAACCCTTCCAACACCCGCAGCATTCTTCTTCTCAGCGTTTATCTTGACAATATTTACTCCAATTACAGTCATAAAACCCACCTCATTAAGCTTGCCCAAAACTAGCTTATTTATATAGTATTCGGTGATTTAGGTTATGTTCAATTGCAAAAGATTTATATATAAAATCACCCCATTTGTATTCATGAGCGCAGAAACAGTTACGATTTCAAGGGAAGAGTACGAGCGCCTTAAAAAGCTTGAAAAAGTAGACCACGATCTTATACAGCAGCTTGTTGAGAGCCTCGAGGACGCAAAAGCCGGTCGCATTCGCCGCATCATCTAACTTTTCTTATGGCTTCCTTTACAGTTTCATAATATTCGCTCAGTTTTCCTTTTATTTCGTCTATTGTTTCCTGCTGTGTTTTCTTGTCGCTTACAGCAACCATAAGAATTGCTTTAAGCTCTTCGTATATAAGAAAGTAAACACGCTTTACTCCTAATCGTTTTTCTCTAAAAAAAACATATCCGAGCGGATCACCGCCGTAAGGGTTTTCTGCCAACTGCTTATGAATTTTATCTAAATGTTCCTTTTCGCTGTGGGAAGCTTATCAACTTCTTTGTCGTATCTTTTTGTTGAATATACTGCGTACATTAAATTAAGGATTATTTAAGAACTTTATAAAACTTAGCTCAATACCCCACTCACAATAAGCGGCAATATCACAGTCGCATCCCCTTCAATCGTAACAAACTTAGCATCCTCACTAACTTTACCCCATGAAATTCCCTCTCTAACTCGCGCCCCAGACAAACTCCCATCCCATTCGCTTGCAGTTGTTATATACACAACATAATCCAGTCCATTCCTAAACTGATTCCACCATATTGTGTGATGCTTTGAAATCCCTCCTCCAATCATCAGCGCACCACTTTTCTTGGCATCAAACACAATCCTAGCTAACTCTTCTTCATCCTTAAACACATCAACAACAAAATCTTTGTGTTTCTGTTTAAACATCCAAATCTGGCTTCCAACTGCCCCATCGCTTATCCCAGGAACAAAAATCGGAACATTATTTCTCGCAGCCCAATACAGAATAGAATTCTCATCTTTCAGTCTTTTCCCAATCTCAAAACAAAGCTCCCTGGTAGACAAAATTACATTTCCTTTTTCTTTTCTCTCGTTGTAAATATCCTCAAGCATCGGCATCAGCTTCTCTTCCAAAATAATTCCATAGCTTTCATTCGGCACAAGCACATTTCCTAGCCTATTTACTCCTTTCTTATGCAGTTTGCGGTCATCCATCCCAAAGCTCCCGTGATAATAATCCTTAAAGCAGCGAGCAATATCATGATCCAATGTCCCGCAAGTGGTGATAACAACATCCACAAGCTTTTTCTTCAACAAGTCCTTTACAACCCCTCTGCATCCAGTTGCAATTATCGCCGCAGGAAAAGAAAGAAACTTCACGCAATCCTTATCAGCCAGCATACTCTCAAATATCTTTGCCCCAATCCCAACTTTCTTCGCAACAAAGCCGCCAGACTCATACATCTGCTTAACCAACTCAGCAACTTTAATTCCATTTTCCAATTTTATATCTTTGACTGCTTTCATTTTGAGTTTACCTCAAAATGAATGCTCAAAAATGTTTGCATTTTTTCTGCTTTCATTTTTCTAGAAATAAATCTAATTGCAAAAACTTAAGAACCCGTTATCCTCACGCTGTCCAGTATCATATAATGCAAAAATAAGTCAGTTATTTAAAAAGGTTACTAAAAGCCATCAGCTGCGGAGCGCATAAAATGCGAAGCATTATCTATTTATGCGACGCGCCTTTTTAAAGTTAAAACATATTAAAAATAGAAATTATCTTTACATTTATCCTGATTTCAAGCAAAACCTTAATATAATAGTAATTCTCCTTTCTTATCGGGGGATTAATTAATGGCAAAGACTATTACCTGGCATGCACGATTTAGTTCTGTTCCCGAGCGCAGAATCCAAGCTTTTCTTGAAGTTGATTACGCACAGTCAACCGTTAACAGTCGCAATCCTATAGCAGAAATAACTCCTGTTCACCAGCCACATGGCCATGCTCTTCATTACGCCCTATCTGTATTTGGTGGCATGCGTGCTCGTCCAAATAAACAATTAGTAGATGAAGGCATAACCGAACTTAGCGAACTTGAACTTGCATTGATTCAAGCCCCAATGCACGAAGCCAGATTTTTTCGTTCTATGGATAGCATCGCGTTGCGAAAACCTGAAAACTTTTATGACGTTCCTGCAATTTTGATAGATGTTCTGCGACCTTATGGTTCACGTCATGATGTATTTGTGTCAGAAAGTTTCACGCAACACAGATTTAGGGAAATTGTTTTTGAGCTGATAGATAGAAACACAAGGGCAAAAGTTATTAATCCTGCTTCCGGTGAAGTATATGTTCGTCCACTTGCTTATCGTGATAGCCATCCAGAAGGCAAGCTTGGTGTACATGCTTTGCGCCACGATGTTGTTATAGAGTTTCTAGTTCAGCAATGGGGTGCTTATCTGCCAGATGGACTTGCTCTCGCTGTTTATCCTCTTGGAATAGAAAGCCCTTTACGAAGAATAAAAAGCGCAGCAAATTACGCGTTTGGAGCAAAAGATTGGGTGATGGCAAAAGGTTTTCACGATGCTCTTTTGACAGACAACCACCCAGATCGAAACATAGAGGAAGCAACAGGAGCAAATTTCTTTGCATTTGCTGATGAAACAACATTAATTACCCCCCCGGACGAACAATACATCTTGCCGGGAATCACACGCGCAACAATGATTGAAATGGCAGAAGCCCTTGGTTTTACAGTGCTAACAGAAAACATCCCACTGCATAGCTTAGCAGAACTTCCAGCTGCTTTCCTTACAGGTACAGCAGCTAGCGCAGTATCAATTCACATTGTATACGACTTTAGAACCGGAAAAGTCCACGTACTCGATAAGGATTACGCACCATTCAAATACTTGCAGCAGCAATTCGAAAGCATGGTTAATGGTTCGCAAGTCGACAGGAGAATTCAACCACTGCAACAACAAGTCCGCAGCGTAATAGTGCCATAACTAAACAAAAATGCTCATCGACACACATTCTCACTTAATGCACGAGCTATTTAACAAAGACTTAGACGAAGTAATGCGGCGCGCAAAGCAGGCTAAATTCGCAGCAATCTTATGCTCAGGCGTTAACCGTCCAACAAACGAGCAAGCTTTAGCTTTAGCAAAAAAATACCCAATCATCAAGCCTTCCCTCGGCCTTTACCCAATAGATTTAATCGGCTTAGCTCCCGATGCTCAAGGCTTATCAGTTCAAAAAAACATTAACTTAGAAAAAGAATTGGATTTCATAAAACAAAACATAAAGCAGACAGCAGCAATCGGAGAAGTCGGCTTGGATTACCACTGGTCAAAAGAAAAAAAAGAACACAAACAGCAAAAGAAGAATTTCCAAAAAATAATTGACTTCACAGAAAAAGTAAAGAAGCCGATCATAGTGCACACAAGAAGGGCAGAACAGGATTGTATTGAAATGCTTGAATCCTCAAAAATAAAACACATCGTTCTGCACTGCTTCGAAGGAAACAAAAATTTAATAAAAAAAGCACTTGAGCTGAACTATTTCTTCTCCATCCCAACAACAATTACTCGCTCGCAGCACTTCCAAATGCTCGCTAATTTAGCTCCATTAACACAGCTCTTCACAGAAACAGACGCCCCTTACCTCTCACCCTTTCCCGGACAGAGAAACGAGCCATCTTTTATAAAAGAATCAATAAAAATCATCTCCAAAATTAAAAATCTAAAAGAAAAAGAAGTAGAAAATCAAATTTACAATAACTTTAAAAAAGTTTTTTCTTAATCATAGGTAAATAATATCAAAAGACATACATAGCAACCACACCAACCGCAGCAATCAACGCCAGCAAACTGCTCACTTTAAACCCAAAATCTTTTCTACCAAAAGCAATTCCAATAAACCCTTTGGAAACTGTATTGGCAACAGCAACCAACACAACCGCAACGCTCGCAACCTCAATCAAACCGTTATTTGCAAGCTGCAGCATACTCAGTGCAGTAGGATCCGCATCAAACAGCCCTGACAAAAATGCAACCCAGTAAGCTCCTTTATCGCTGAAATAAAAGATGGCCGCCTTGGTAAATAGCAGTACAATTGCGAAAAGCACAGCAAACTTGACTGCTGGCTTCAGAGCAAACGGCAGCTTTAATCCAAGTTCATGCTTGTCAGCTTCAACTTTTCTGGACAGTACAGCAACTATTACTCCCGTTAAAATTATCATTACTCCAATCGGAAAAATAACTCTGGAAAATACTGCTTGATTTAAAAGAAAAACATAAAAAAGCACTTTTATCATCATCGCAGCATTCGCAGCAAGCACGCCAAACACCAATAAATTCTGCTCCTTTGATTTAACACTTCTCTCTGACAAAGACAAAGCTGTTGCTGTGCTGCTCACAAATCCCCCTAAAAATCCACCAAGCTCAATCCCCTGCTTCCCGAACCACTTTACTAAAATATACCCCAAAAAAGATATGCCAGAGACAAGCACAACCATAAACCAAATTGTTCTTGGATTAAAAAAATCAAACGGCCCAAACGCTTTATCCGGCAAAATCGGTAGTATCACAAGCGCAATTATCGCAAATTTTACAGTCGCGTACATTTCCTCTTTGCTAAGCTTGGAAGCAAACTCATGCAGCTCAATCTTCTCATACAGCAGCAAAGTCATCACAACAGCCAGAACAATCGCTAACAAAGTAAACTCCAGATAACTAAGCATTCCAACAAAAAACGTAACCAATCCTGCAAACTCCGTTGTTAACCCAATCCTTCCTTTTTGCTCAGCAAAAACATGGTGTGAAATAATAATCAGCACAACAACAGCAGCAAATGCAATCACAACAATCCAGGACGAATATTTATCTCCCAAAAACCCAGCAAGCGCACCAAACAGCGCAATAAGGGGAAAAGTTCTTATCCCGCCAAAAGTGCTGAAGCCTTTCTTTAGCTGTGCATACTCTCTCTCAAGACCGATGAGTAGGCCTAACCCGAATGCTATCAGAAAATTAATCAGCAAACCATAATCAGCCATTCTATCACCTCAAACTCTTTGAGTTTGATGGTGCCAGAGGCTATGCCTCTCAGCACTCTTTTTTATCTTATTTCCATAATTACTACAAAAACCTTTATATAACTTACCCTTATTCATAAGTACACGGCAAAAATATAATCTTGCTTCGGTTTTTACATTTTCAATCACATTCTAATAAGCTCAACTAACAAATTATGCTTTTCTGCACTGGACACCTGCGGTAGTGAAGTATATAAAGCAGAAAACCATTTACTTAGTTTCGCAGTAAAAAAGTTTTGTGATTGAAAATGAAATTTGATAAAAACCTTGCAGCAATTCACGGGTATCTTTGCGGAGATGGTTATGTGATTACGAATCCTCCAACTCAGAAGCATAAATACTATCACGTAGGTTTTAGAAACACAAATAAAGTTTTGTTGAAAGATTTTCAGCAGAAGTTTGCTGAAGTTTTCGGTTTAAAACCAATAATAACTAATGAAGGCAGGTGTAGAATACAAAATAAAGAAATTTATTATTTTTTAACAAAAGATTTTTCTTACTATTCTTACGAATGGAAGCTACCGAAACTATCAAGAGAGAATTTAAAACACTGGTTAAGAGCGTTTTTTGATTGCGAATCATGGGTTCAAAATCAGCCAGCAAAAAGCAGAATAATAGGTTTAGATTGTTGCAATAAGTCAGGATTATTTGGTATAAGAAAAGCACTTAAAAAATTTAATATAGATTCTGGTATAAAGAAAAGAAAAAGTAGAACTATTTGGTCTTTAACAATTTGTGGTTTAGATGATCTTAAAAGATTCTACAAGTTTATAGATTATAATCATCCAAGCAAAAAACAAAAACTTATAGAAGCGCTAAATTCTTATATGAATTATACTTGGAAAATGCCAAAAAGCAGAAAAGAGTTGCTTAAATTTATAAAAGAAAAAGGAAGAGCAAATAACCAAAGAAAAGAAATAAGGTTCAATTCAATTAAAAAATATAATGTGCTAAATCTAAAGAAAGTTTTAAATAAGCATCGCATAAAGTCAAAGATATTTGGTCCATGGATGAATACTTACGGCTCAAAATACTATTGTTTGATAATAAAAATGAATGGAGGTGAAAATGCCAGAAGCAAAAGAATTCGAAGGGACAAAGCTTGGTCCACCACCTGGAATTAGAAAAATAAGTGATACTGTGTGGGAACTACCTGCTAAATATAAGCCGCATATGCTTGTTCCTGCACGTATAATAGCAACACAAAAACTCCTAAGCGAAATGGACGCTGGGGTATTTGATCAGATAGCAAATGTTGCAGCATTGCCCGGAATCCAAAAATATGCATTATGCATGCCCGATGGCCATATCTTTGCTAGCTAAGCGCTAGGAAGAGACAAGTGGGGCTACGGATTTCCAATCGGCGGCGTTGCAGCATTTGACATCAACCAAGGCGGAGTTATCTCACCAGGCGGTATTGGATTTGACGTAAATTGCGGAATGCGTCTAGTCCTAACAAACCTCACTCTAAGAGACGTTAAGCCCCATCTCAAACCAATTGTCGATCGTTTATTTCAGCGCATTCCTGCAGGTGTTGGCGGCACAGGCTTCGTAAAATTAACAAAAGAGCAATTCAAGCGCGTTCTAGCAGAAGGCGCACATTGGGCAGTTAAAAATAATTATGGTTGGGATGAAGATTTAGAACGCACAGAACTTAACGGCCTTGCTGACTGGGTTGATGTAAGCAAAATCTCGCAAAAAGCAATTGACCGCGGCTACAGTCAGATTGGAACTCTAGGCTCTGGCAACCACTACTGTGAAATCCAGCATGTAAAAGAAGAAAACATTCACGATAAAGCTCTGGCAAAAAAGTGGGGAATCTTCCCGGATCAGATTGTAATTATGTTCCACACTGGCTCAAGAGGCGAAGGCCACCAGATAGCAACAGACTATCTGCGAATTTTCCTGGAAGTAATGGAAAAAAAATACAATATTAAAATCCTGGACAGAGAATTAGCTTGCGCCCCTTTTAACTCTCCGGAAGGCCAGGATTACTGGAAAGCAATGGCAGGCGCCGTTAACTTTAGTTTTGCAAACCGCCAAACAATACTGCACAGAATCCGCGAAGCATTCTCAGAAATCTTCAAAAAGCCGGCAGAAGCATTAGGCATGCACCAGGTTTTTGACATTGCACATAACCGCGCAACCTTGGAAAAGCACAAAGTAGATGGCGAAGAAAAAGAATTATTAGTCCATCGCAAAGGTGCAACCGCTTCCTATTATCCCGGAAGAAAAGAAATTCCAAAGCTTTACAGAGAAGATGGCTCTCCTGTTATTATTGGCGGCAGCATGGAAACCGGCTCTTACTTGTTAGTTGGCTCCGCAGGCTCAGCAGAAACTTTCTGCTCAACTGCACACGGTAGTGGCAGAACAATGTCCAGAAACCAGGCAAAACGCACTTGGAACGGCCAAACTTTGCAGAAAGAAATGGAGAAGCGCGGCATTTACGTAAAAACAACTTCATTCCAAGGCTTAGCAGAAGAAGCTGGCGGCGCATACAAAGACATAGATGAAGTAATTCACGCAACACATTTGGCAGACATTTCAAGAAAAGTAGTAAGGTTTATTCCTATAGGAAATGTAAAAGGCTGATTTTTTCTTAAAGTGTATACTGTTGAGTTGGATAGCCTATCTAATGCATGCTAACACATACAGGCTGCAGAAAAAATTGAATCTAAATCTAATTCAATTTCAGCAACCTTTTTATAACCCCCCAACAACCCGATGAATAGTGGCTAATGTCGCCCAACTCATCCGAATAGAACTTCCTATCTCAGAAATAATAGAAGAAACTCCGAACACACGCACTTTAATAGTAAACATCGGTGGCATTCTGTTCAACTATCACGCTGGCCAGTATATCGGCCTAGTGCTTGACATAAAAGACTGCGACGAGCGCTGCAACGCTCGCCCATTCTCGCTAGCTTCTTCCCCAACAGAAAAAGGCAGATTAATTATAACAACAAAACTAGGAGAAAGCGCCTTCAAAAAAGCATTTTTCGCATTAAAGCCAGGCGACAAGGTAAAAGTTTCCGGTCCATTTGGCCACATGTCTTTCCCGGAAGAACACACACGCACAGCAGTAATGCTCTCCGGCGGCATAGGCATAACTCCATTAAGAGCAATGATTAAATACGCAACCGATAAAAAGCTTCCAAATAAAATAATTCTCTTCTACTCAAATAGAATACCGGAAGAAATACTTTTCAAAGAAGATTTGGATAAATTACAAAAGCAAAACAAAAACCTGAAGATAATCTACACAATTACAAAACCGGGGGAATCGGAGCTTGAATGGACAGGCAAAATAGGAAGAATCAACACAGACTTAATAAAAGAAAACGTTTCTGAAATAAACCGTGCAATCTTCTACATCTGCGGCCCTCCAAGCATGATAATGGATTTAAACAGAATTTTGCAGGAGCTAAAAGTCCCTCCTGAACACATTCAAGTTGAGAACTTCTCAGGCTACGAATAAAAACAACATGGCAGATAAAACCCCCATCTCCATCCTCACCGGCTACCTCGGCGCAGGCAAAACTACTTTAT
>CAYJSO010000019.1:0-11187 GCA_964372795.1 uncultured Methanosarcinales archaeon | reverse complement strand
TAAGGCTCTACTGGCGGGATTGACTGGAATGATTTTTGCATAAGTGTTATTTAAGAAGAGGGCTATATTAAGCTTTGCCAGCTATGTTATTTAGCAGGCTATCTTAGTTTGTTCTCCTACTGCACAACTTATCCTGTCGTTTGCTATTATATAGGAATCGATAGCAGGGTTGTCAACTTTTGTCTTACAACATATGTTGTTTGCTGCGTTTTTAAGTATGAGTTCGTAGCTCACTTTTGTAGATGCAAGCTCAGACTGTAATTTTGATTTTTCTGCGTTTATCTGAGAAACGTTGAATTGGTAAGCGTTATCAAGCTGCTCGAACTGCGATTTAATCTTTCTCTGCTCTTCAAGACAAGCAAGGGTTGCATTCTTTTCTTTTGTAACGTCTGCAAGATACTGGCTGTTAAGGCCCTGGCTTGTTTCAAGATTTGTTTTAGAGATCAAAAGATCGGATTTTGTTGATTCTATCTGCTTTAATATTTCTGAAGGGCTTGTTCCCAACTCTCCAAATTCTGAACTCAAACGATAGCCCAAGAATGCCGGCCTAATCAACAGTATAATAACCACAAGAAGAAGAATTATAAAAATTATTGCAAAGCTTACGTGATGATGATGGAAAGTAATGCCCTCTTTTATTTTGTTGCGCAGATTATCAAGCACCATTGCACGCCTCTTTTGTTATAAGTATAGGGAATTTGCGATGTATATAAAGCTTACTGAAAGATGCGGAAAAAATCTATGAAAAAAATCAGTTACTAACTTCTTTCTGATGCCCAAGCGCTTTCCTCTTGTGCAGCTCTCTTATATGGTCCTGCTTCTGCTTCCTGAGGCTTTTGAATGTGAAGTCTTTTATCATCAAAGCAAAGTGTTCGCCGCCAACAAGATGGGGCAGGATGACATAATCTGCGCCAGAGTTGTATAGCTTTAAGGCGTCGTCTATCTGGCTTGCTGTAAATACTGCAACAGCATCTTGATTAGCTTGCCTAAGCTTGCTGAGAATTAAAAGATCATCCTGCATGTTTGAGATTGTTGAAACCAAAAGCTTTACGTTTTTTAGATTCATTTTTTCTACTACTTCTGCGTCGCTCACATCTCCATAAAGGCAGGGAATTCCTTTGCTTGAGAGATATTTTACTATGTCCGGGTTGTAGTCAACAACAAGCGTTTTCTTTTTTATTGCATGCAGTTTGTTTAGAATGGAATAGCCAATTCTGTTGTAGCCGCACAAGACAGCGTCGTAGTTTATTTCTGGTGTGTATAAGTCATGCTGCTCCTTGCTTTTCCAGCGCAGAAAGGGCTTGAATATTTTGTAAAGCTGCTCATCGTAGATTATGAAGTAAGAGGAAATGCCAATAGTTATTGTTGCGATTGTTGCTGTTATTGCAACTATTTCAGCCGGAATGTGGCCGAGGGAAAAGCCCAATGAAACGAGAACCAATGAGAATTCGCTGATTTGCGCTAGCGAGACTGCTGAAAGAAAGGAGGTTCTTGGATGATAGCCGTAAATCGCATTTATGATAAGCATGATTAAAGGGTTGCCTATCAATACGAAAAGCGAAAGGGCAACTGTTGGAATAAGATACTGCCTTAAAGGCTCGATTGCTATCTGCATTCCCAATGAGACAAAGAACATTGTTACAAAAAAATCTCTTAATGGTTTTATTCTGCTGCCGATTTCAGTTGCATAAGGGTTAGAGGACATTGTAATGCCTGCTATGAAGACACCAGCTGCAATTGAAAAGTCAAGGGAGTAAGCAAACAAGGCAACAATGAAGCCCCAGGAGATTGAAGCTAGGAAGAGTAGCTCGGTTGATGATGCGACGTATTTCAATGCGTACGGGATGAGATAACGCCCTGCGACTGCTGCGGCTATGAAGAATGCCGCGATTTTTAATGTTATTTGCAAAAGAACTGAAGGGGAAAAAGAGCTGAAGGAGGAGAAAATGACCAAAGCAAAGATTGCAATCAAGTCCTGAAAAAGAAGAACACCCAAAGCAATTCTTCCATGCAAAGTGTGGAGCTCGTTTTTATCTGTTAGTAGTTTAAGTACAATAACTGTGCTTGAAAATGTTAATGCGACTGCAAGATACAAAGATGTAATATGATTGAACCATTGTGCTGCGATGAAATAGCCGATTACGGCTGTGAAGATGACTTGCCCGAAGCCGAGAGCCAAAGAAGATTTTCCAACGTCTTTTAATTTTGTGAAATCAAGCTGCAAGCCAACGATGAAGAGAAGGAAAACGATGCCTAACTCTGAGAATACGTTGATCAGCTCCCGGCTGCTTATCAACTGGAGGCCGATTGGGCCGATAATGATGCCAGCGAGAATGTAGGCGATGATGCTTGGCTGCCTTAGAAATCTGCCCAAATAAGCAAGCAAAGTTGCCGCGATGATAATAATCCCAATCTCTATGAATATGGTTGCCATTATGTCCTCTTTTTGTTAGTAAGGATGAAATATTGTTGGTTTATAAATTCTTTGAATTTATAAACCCAAAATCTGAGAGATTTTTTGGTTTATAAAGGTTGCTTAAATGCTTCTGTTTTAAGTAGTTATTTATTATCAAACTTAATTATTTAATTTAGCGTCGCAAACAGATATGGTTTTTCAAACTCTATCTGCTCCGCAGTCGATGGCTTTTTATTTCATCAACTATATCAGAAGCGATAAACGAGTAGCCTTTGTGCTTTTTTAACAGAATATTTCCAACTTGTTTTTGTACAAATGAAGCGGCTTGCGCTGATACGAATAAGTTTTTTGTCTGAGCCAAGAAGCCGGCGCATAAGCCAGCTAATACATCTCCAGAGCCAGCTCTTATTAAACCAGGATTGCCACCAGATACTTTTTTTATTTTATTTTTAGATACAATGTAATCAACATTACCTTTAATTAAGAGAATATTGTTATTCAGATGTTTTTGTATCAATTTAAATTTTTTATTTTTGTTCTTTATATTATTGTCTTTTATCTTATTAATATAATTTAAATTAGAATTTTTTAGTAAAAGCTGCAGTTCGCGTGAGTGCGGGGTTATTATGGCATTGTTTATTTCTTTTAATGACAATAATTTGATTGCGTCTGCGTCCACTACTTTTAATTTGTTTTTTGCTAGTTTCATTAATTGTTTGCAGAATTGTTTTGTTTCTGGTTTTAATCCAATGCCGTTGCCAATTGTTATGACATCGAATTTGCTTAATATTCGTTTGATTAGCTTAATGTGTTTTGCTGTTAGATATTTGCCTGGCAGCTTTTTTGTGATTAAATCTGCTGAGTAGCAGTTGATTGCCCAAGCGACTTTTTCCGGAGCTGCAACTGTTACTAAGTCGCAGCCTGATCTTAATGCAGCTAAGCCAAGCAGAATTAAAGTTCCAACGTAATCTTCTGAGCCGCCTATTGCCAGCACGAAGCCGTGGGAGCCTTTGTGAGCTTTTTGCGAGCGTTTTGTGAGGGATTTTAGTCGGGCGAGGTTCATTTTTTTGTAAAAGATAGCTACGTATTTAAGCATTATTAGGCTATTCGAGAGTAGTAAAACTTATAAACCACTGAAGTCAAGAGCGTTGAATGGGAGTGGGAAGGATATTAACGATAGAGGAGAAAATAGCAGCGGCTGTTGATAAGCGCTCGAGATTTGGAAAGAATGTTTTCTGGCTGTTGGAGCAGGGTCCAAGCGTGCTGGGTGTAAGGGCTGTGAGGGAAATTCTTGAAGAGCTTTATTCGAGAGGCGTAAGAAGAATGAGAGAGCCGGCAGGATGGGCAGTTGTTGGCTATGAAGAGGCTCCAAAGCACAAAAGAGCAGGCAGATCAGTAGCAAGCGGGCAGGAGCTGAGGTTTGTTAATAGAGTTGAGTTAAAGTATGAACGTAAAAAAGGAAAGCGCGGAAGCGCAGGGGATATTGTTGTAAGCGATTACCATGCTGACTTTATGCCCATGCTGTTTGACGAGGCTGCAAGAAGAGAGCGAAGCAATTTCAGAAAATGGTTTACAAAGCTTGCTAGAGAAATAAGAAGGCCGCTTGAAGAGAGAGTTAAAAAGGAAATTGAGCTTACGCCAAAGCTTAGGGGCATATTAAAGAGACAGTATGGGATTGATCCTGATCAGCTTGCAAATGCGCCGAGAGTTTTGAAGTATGCTGGTGACATTTTCTCAGGACAATTTGAAAAAGTTGAGTACTGGCTTGATCAAGCAAACCACGGAATTGTTGTGAGCAGAATGCTTGAGCTGAGGAAAGAAGGGAGATTAAATGATTATCCAAAAGTATTAACTTCTCTGGCGAGAATAGCAAGCCCGTATTCAAGCGCAGATGCGAGCGACTTTGCTGCTGTCAGGGGATGGGCCTTGCAGTTTTTAGAGGAGCCGGCGGAAGGGTTGATTGGAACTTTGAAGAAGGATCTGCTTTATTTGAATCGTGATAAAGAGGCAGCGGACGAATACGGGAGATTCTCATGTAGGGAAGAATTTAGTCTCGATGTGTTCGTGGAGCCGGCAAAAATTTACAGAACAGAAAAAATAACAGCAAAGAAGGCAAGCGATATTCTTGGACAAGAGTTCGTTACTGTTGCAGAAGCTGTTGGGTTGGAGAAGGCTTATCCAGACTTAGTTGGGTTTAGAAAAGCAAGAAATACAAAAAGATTGGAAGAGTTATTTAATTCTGATGGAGGTAATTTTGTTGATAGATTTATGAGAGCTTACAGCAAATTGAAAGGTGTTTTTGAAGACGATACAGAGAAAATTGCTGAAGCTAAAGGAGAGGAAGCGGATACTTGGCTTGATAAAAGGCAGTATAATTTGCTGAAGAGGTTCTTTAGAATTGCGACAGCTGATGATAAACGCTCGCCGCAGAAGAATCTTGCATTGCTTTTGGCTATGCCTGATGCTGATGAGATGTTTGGGGATGTTGCGATACTTAATAAAAAGCTTTTGCTTGGAAGGGAGATTGCAAGGCAGATGGAAATGGCTGGTGAAGCTGTAGACAATTTCAGAGTTATAAAGGGTGTTGTAAGAACGCCTTATGTTTTGGCCAAAGAGTATGAAAGGGAAAGCGGAGTGAATATCGGTAATATTGTTAGGGTGCTGGAAAAGAGCTACTTTAGCGATGCAAAGCATTTAACTGACGCTGAAAAAAGAATGCTGAGAGAAGCTGGATTAACAGCGCCGCAGTTTTATGGATTGAAGATAAAGATAATTGAAGAGCATAAGTTCGGGTTGGTTGCTGCTAAATACACCAGGACGCAGAATGGGAAAGAGCCTGTAATTAAGAGGTTGGAGAAATTAGTTGGTAATTTTAGCATTGCAGATGAGGAAATCAGCAGAAAAATAGATTATATAAGCAAATTAAAAAGTTTGGAGCTTGATACCAGCGACATAACAGCTGAAGGGCATTATAAAGGGCAAAGAAGGAAGTTTGTTGCGTTTGATATAAATAATTATTCTCTGCTGACGGGAGCGAGAGGATTTCTGAGCAAAGCGCAGAGGGGGGCAATTGAAAGAGTTTATAGAACACTGACTGCAAATAAAGAGCTTGGAGAGCTTGTGGAAGAGGAAACTAGAAAGAAATTTATTGGAATACGAGAAAATATTCTGGAAGAGCAAATGAATAAAATATTTTACGGGCACGAACTGGACTGGGATGAAGAAACCGGGCATGGAAGATTAGATCCGATGAAAGTAAAGCTGCTGACGTCGCCAAATGAATATGCGGGCGCTAGAATTCCGGCTAGTATAAGAAGAGGCCCAGAGTTTATTGTTGTTGGAGGGATGAGAGTTTGCAGTCCGGAGTATATAAAGAAGCAAGCTGAAGAGTGGGTGAGATATAAGATAGTTTATTATGTTAAAGGCGGACAAGCTGAGTTACTTAGAAAGTTGGATATTATAATTGAGGAAAGCATATATTTGGAAGCAGTTACAAGAGAAAGAAGTTTTGGCTTTAGTGCAGAAAGAGTAAGAGAATTTGCTGACGATATTAGAAAGAATTACGATAAAATCTTGGTGCATGAAAATTTGGTAAGAGCAATAAACTTCGCTTACGGACTAGTAGAAGAAAAGCGTGAAAAAGAAAAAGGAACGAGCGGTGAAGGCGCTCCAGCAGCAAAAACATAAGGAAAAGTTTTAATTTTCAGATCTGTTTTTTGTTATTTTATCGTTGTCTTTTAGTAATTTTAATTTTTTATTTAACTATTTTTTAATATATGTGTTTGAGAATAGAAAGGTTTTTATTTGGATTGAAGTAAGGGCGTTTATGCCTATAATAAGCGGGGAAGTTTCGGAGAGTTTGAGCGAGTATCTAATTCTGCCGAGGGAGACGCCAAGAAGCGTAAGAAGAAGGGATATTACACTTGAAACAAGGATCGGGGATGTCCGCATAGGAATTCCATTCTTAAGTGCTGCTATGAATTCAGTTACAGGAAAAGAGCTTGCACTAGGATTAGCGCGTGAAGATGGATTGCCTGTAGTTCCTTCGCATGGAGTACCAATAGAGGAGCAGTGTGCGATTGTACAAGCAGTTCATGGCGATGAGATGCAGCTAATTGATAAACCAACCAGGGTACAGCCAAATCAAACATTAGGAAGTGTGCTTGACATCGTTGCAGAACACGGACATTCAACAATATTTGTTACAGATGATTTTAGAAAATTGTTTGGGGTGTTCAACGCCAATGAATTTGCAGAGCAAAGGCAACGCAGTGCTGTAACGAGAGACACGCAAATAAGTGAAGTGATGAGGCCGTTTGACAGGAGAAACCAGAAGATTCCCTATCATGTTGGTGAGATTTCTATTGGAGATGTTAAAAGAATTTTTGAGGAAAGAAAAGATATTAGTTATCTTGTGCTAGTAGGGAGAGATGATCAACTTCTAAAGGTTGCTTTTAGAAGAGATATGAGAAAGAAGAATGTGGCTGGAGCGATTGGAACGCATGGAGATTGGTATAATAGGGCAAGAGCGTTAGCGGAAGCAGGAGTTGATGTAACTGTAATGGACACTTCGGATGCGCACGGATATTGGGCGCCCGACTTGATAAGAAAGGGTAAGAAAGATAAGAAATTAAAAGATATCCCTCTGATTGCTGGAAATGTTATTACAGCAAAAGCTTTTAGATACTTAGCAGATGCAGGGGCTGATGTCGTTAAGGGAGGAATGGGGATTGCTTCTATTTGTATAACTTCACTTGTTAAAGGAATGGGCAGAGGACAATTTACTGTCGCAAGAGAGCTGGCAGAGGCAAGGGATAATTATTTCTTAGAAAAAGGCAGATATGTTCCTTTAATAATAGACGGCGGAATAAAAACGACTGCTGATATGGCGGTTGCTCTTGCTTTTGCTGATGCAATAATGATGGGAAGAATGTTCAATGGATTTTACGAGGCAGCAGGCGATAAGTTAAATGATGAAGGACATCCAATAAAACAAGGAGGGCCGATAGCTTACGTAAGTACATGGGGAGAAGGTTCGGTAAGAGCAGTTAATCTGATGAGATATGGGATTCCAGAGATTAAACAATTTTTCGAGCAGGGTGTAGAGGGAATGGTGCCTTATGCAGGGAGGCTGAAGCCGGGCGTTGAAAAGTGGGTTAATATTTTAACTGATGTTTTGTTCGGCTCAGGCGTAACTAGCTTAGCGGATTTTAGAAGATATGCTGTGCTTGAAAAAATGTCTGGCCAGGCATTAAGGGAAGCAGGTGCGCACAGTATAATTCAGGAAAAGAAATAATTTTAAAAATGGGTGTAGAGCAATTAGTTGGAGATGCGCAGGTTGTAGCAGAAGTCGGACTGCAGTATGGGGATGAAGGAAAGGGAAAGCTTGCTGCGCTGCTTGCTGCGGAATGGGCGGATGTGGGCGTTAGAGGACAAGGAGGCAACAATGCCGGGCATACGGTTATTCTTTCTGATGGAAGCAGAATAGTTCTGCATCATTTGCCTAGCGGAATTGTTCATGATGCTTCTGGAAAGGTGAGCGTGATTGGGAGAGGATGTGTAGTTAATCCGGAAATTTTGCTGATGGAGTTAGCTGGGTTGAGAAAAAGAGTATTAAGCTACAATAATTTTGCGATTAGCGGGGATGCAGGCGTTGTAATGCCTTATCATCTTTTCTTTGAAAACGCGAGCGGTGATTTGAAGAGAATAAATACAACTGGCAGAGGAATTGGGCCAGCTTACAGCGACAGAGTTGCAAGGAGAGGAATTACAATAAATGATTTCTTGAATACAGATATTCTTAATGATAAAGTAAGGGTTGCGCTTGATTTTTACGCGCCCTGGCTTGCGGGGAGAGAATTAACAGCAGATGCGGGAGAGCGGCTTTCTGTTGACAACATTGTTGATAAATTTTATGGATTTGGTTTGGAATTATCGCAGCATGTCAGAGATACTGCGGAAATGATGGCGGGGTTCTTGAATAAAGGCAAAAGAATTCTTCTTGAAGGCGCGCAAGGAACTTTGCTAAGCATTGAGCATGGAACTTATCCAAATGTAACGAGCTCGGATGCAAGCGTGTATGGCTTGTGCGCCGGGGCAGATGTGCCATTGGCAGCAGTTGGTTTGATAATTGGGGTGTTGAAAGCGCCGTTTATGACAAGAGTTGGAAGAGGAGCATTTCCAACTGAGTTTGGCGGCAAAGTTTCTGAGGAGCATTGTGATGCTGGCGAGGGAAATAGACTGAGAGATGAGTTAGTAAAGTATAAAATTCCATTTGAGGAGGAAGGAGATATTGCTTATGAGCATAGGCATGAAACGATTTTAAGGCTGATGAATTCTAAAGATGAGTCTGAAAGAGGGGCTGGGATAAGGCTGGCTGGAGAAGAATACGGCTCAACAACAAAAAGGCCGAGGAGAATTGGAAGGTTTGACGGGGCTGCTGCTAGGTATGCAGCAAATGTAAATGGAAGGCTGATAAAAAGAATGCCGAGGATGAAGCTGGCTGTGATGAGGAGTGATGTTTGCAGCAGTTTGGAGGAGGTAGAGCTGTGTGTTGGCTATATTTATAATGGGCCACCAAGGCTGTATAATGGAAGAAGTTTAGAGCATGGAGCAGCGATTGGTTTCTTTCCAAGAGATGATGCAATACTAAAGGATTGCCAGCCAGTGTATGAAGCGCTTGATGGGTGGAGAGAAGACATAAGCGGTGCTAGAAGAACTTATGATTTGCCGAAAGAAGCAATACAAGTGATGCACAGAGTTGCACTTTTAACTGGATTGGAGCTGGCTGTGATTTCCGTCGGGCCAAAAGCTGAGCAGACGATTTTTGTTGGCAGTGGGTGACAAGTTACTTTTCCTTTTTAATACTGCAGCCGCCAGCAGGAAGCATTGGAATTATTTCGTTTACATCTGATATGTTTAGAATTTTTTGAATGCGTTTTGCTGCGTCGCTTGTTTTTTCTTTGCCTGGAGAAACTAGAACATATTTTTCTGTCTGGACTTTAACTGCTTCTAATGGACCAGCTACAACTCTTTTTTCATGCGTTATGCCGACTGCAATCTCCAGTATAGGGTGCAGATAATTTGTTTCGCCGTAAATCATAAAAGCGCCTTTAGGCATGTATTCGCCTGCTTTTGTTTTTTTGCTGACTTGCTCCGGGTTAACGTAGAAAACGTCTAATGTAGATAAGCCGAGCTTCCATGCTTTGCTGTATGATGCTGTTGCCTGAGCTGCTTCCTGAATAGTTTTTATTGTGGCGTTTTTTCCGTTTTTAATTACGAAGAAAGGGGAGCCTGCCATGTCTGTGTGCAAGACTATGTCGTCTTTTTCAGTGTGCTTCTTTACTATAACTTCGTTTGTTGTTGCGTCCCTGCCGCCTATGCAGAGAAAGCCTTCTGATGAATAAAACCAATGGAATTTTTCATACCATTCTCTTTTTCTTTCCGATTGTTTTATTTGTTCAGCTTTCTTTTGTATCTGTTGCAGAGCTTTTTCTTTTTCATTCTGCAATGTTCCTAATTTTATTTTTGTTTCTTCGATTGCTTTTAACAAGCCATCGCGCTTATGCTTCAGCTGCTTTGCCTTTTCGTAGTAGATTGAAGCGTTTTGTTCAATTGATTTTTCAAGATAAAGCTCAATTTCAGTCATTTTTCACAATCTCTTATGTCTTCCAGAACCACTGCCTGCTCCGGGCAAGCAATTTCTTCTTCGTAAAGCGAGATTCTTGGCGTTATTTTAACCTGTTTTATTGCACCGTAAGTTGAGGCATCATATGGAATGTACTTAAGCAAAGCTTCTGCTTTTTCTATTCTTGAGCCTGCAACATCTTCTGAGTAAACTGCGCTGCCGCCTATGATGCGCATTCTCACACCTTCAACCGGAAGCTGATTGCCATTCTCTACTATGAAGAAAAGCTGGTTTTTTTCTCTGTCAAAGCAAACCTGGTCTTTTTCATTCAATTTAACAACGCGCAAGCCAATGTCAACTGCGCACTGAGAAGCCACTTCTATCTTTACGCGGCCGAAGTTAAGAACAACAACGCCAAGAGCAGCTGCAAGAGTTATCAGAATAACTGTTGCAATTAATGGTGAGATGCCTCTCTTTGATTGCATATTTGGATTGTAGTAAAAGAAGGTTTATAAAAGTTACTAGTATAATTAAGAATACAAAAGCTTTTAAATGAGTTAATTTAAATTAAATAAAAGCACATGATATTGAGGTAAGAAAATGGCAGGGGGAAGTGTTGATGCAGTTTGTTTGGATCCGAGTTCTGAGCAGTATGATCATAGAAAAGCACATCCGGAAAGAATGGATGGAAAACGAGGCGTTTTATCAGGAGAGGAAGAGGGCTTCTTTCGCAGAACTGGTGTAAGTATTTTTTATATGCTTGATGAAAGTGAAAGAAGCAGATTTAGAATCAAAGGGCTCGAACTGAGAAAAGCTACTTTCCCTGTTTTTGCACTCAGTGGATTCAAAGAAACTTATGCACCAATTGAAGGCATTCCGCCTGGATTATCTCTTTTGATAAGTGAAACACATCATCGCGGTTTTTTTCCGGCTCTCTTTCACCCCAGAATATATTCAAGTACAGAGTTGGTACTGGCTCTTGAACATCTTGCACTACAATCGCTTGAAGAAGTTAAAGGAAAAGGTGGACCAATTGAAGTAGTTGTATTTGATTTAGGCTGGACAGATGTAGTTAATGCCCTAAAAGGAAAGTATGGTGCGAAAGAATATTTATTTACTATGTGGCCGCAGAAAATAGCATAAA
>CAYJSO010000018.1:3992-11262 GCA_964372795.1 uncultured Methanosarcinales archaeon | reverse complement strand
TAAATATGGAATTGCTAAGTAGAACATTGGTGTGGTTGCCAGGCCAATTGAGATAACGCTGGCGCCAGCGTCTGTTAGAGCGTTTGTTAGTGCTGCGCGCAGCTTTGGCGAGTGTGGGCGAGCGTCTTCTGCTATTACAATTTTTTTTGGCTTTAGAATATGTGCGTAAGCCTGTCCTATCTTATAGATTATTTCTTCGTTCAGCTCTGTTGGGTAAATTCCGCGGATGTCGTAGGCTTTGAAAATCTCATTTTGTATCATATGGGTCATGATAATCACTTGTGAGAATAGTTTTGATCTATTTTTTAATAATTTTAATGATTTACTTTCGAATGCCTTTCCACTCGGCAAGTGCGCGCTCATAGCGTTCTAAGTTGCCGGTGTCGAACCATTGTCCGCTGAAAGGATAGCCGTGCAGTTTGCCTTCGTGCGCTACTATTGGGAAGACCTCTTTTTCAAGCATTGCGTAGCCGTCTGGAATCAAGTCTATAACTTCCGGTTCTAAAATATATAAGCCGGAGTTGATTAAGTTGCTTGGCGCTTTTTCTTTCGGCGGCTTTTCTATAAATCTTAGGATGCGGGAGCCGCTTAAGTCAGCGACTCCATAATTGCTTGGATCTGGGACAGTTGTTAATGCGATTGTTGCAATTGCTTTGTTCTGCTTGTGGATACCATACATTTCTTCCAGGTTTATGTTTTTTAATTCGTCACCATTGGTTACGATGAATGTTTCTGTTAAGAGTTTGCGAGCTTTTTTTAGCGGGCCTGCTGTGCCAAGAGGAGCTTCTTCGTTTTCTTCTATGTATGAGATGTTAACACCCAGATGTTCGCCGTTTTTGAAGTGTTCTTTTATCTTGTCTTTTTTGTAGCCTATACTTAGAATGATGTCTTTTATATCATACTTTTTGAATAAATCAATTAGATGCTCGATTAGCGCTTTTCCATGAACGGGTATTAGTGGCTTCGGTATTTCTTGTGTGATTGGCCGCAAGCGTGTGCCTTTTCCTCCGCACAGTATAATTGCTTTTCTCGGGCAGCGCTTGCCTAATGCTTTTTTAAGCAGGACTTCAATTGCATGAGAGCGGTTTTTTATCTGCTCTTTTCCAATAAGCTTGTCTATTTCCGGGAGAAGCTCCTGCTCTAAAGTAATGGTAATACGCTCTTTCATCTTGGGGCTTTGTAAGTTATATGGGGTATTTAAAGGTTTTGAAAAGTATGATGGTTTAAGATATGGAAGGTATGATAGTGTATGAAAAGATTTATAAATGGTGATGTGTTTCTTTAACTATACTCTTTTATAACACACCTCCAGGCGGGCAAGGCTTATGCTTTGTCTGCTATTTTTTTGTTTTATTCTTGTGTTCGTTTCGATAAGTTTAAATAATTCGTTTATTTCTCTTTTATTATGGAAAAGAGAAGGGTTGGTTTGTTAATCTTTGTTGGTGTTGTGGTTGTAGCTATGCTTATTTTGTCGGCTTGCGGCGAGCAGAAGGCTGAGATAGAAGTACAGGGAGCAGGCGATCAAGAGGGTGGTGAAAGTGAGCCGCAGACAGGAGATGCAGCACAAACTGCATATGGAGATGTAAAGCAAAGCGGAACAACTACAAGTAAGCAAGTGCAAGCGTCAGATGAAGTTAAGGCGCTTTTAGCAAAGCATTCAAGCGTCAAATCTTTTAAAACAATTGTTGATGATGGCGAACTTGATACGTTTACTATTATTGTTTACGGGGACAAGATAAAGAAGACAGTTCCATTTACGCGTTATTATGATAAAAAAACGTTTGCAAATGATGTTTATATAGATAGGGCAGCGAAGACAGCATACGGACTTTGCTCGGATAATTTTCACTGCGACAAGGACAGGAGAATTAATGCAGAAAAGCAGGATTATGATAAAGTAAATCCTGTTACGCCGCTGGACATAATAAAAGGCGTAAGCTCTGCTGAGAAAATAAGCGAGGAGATGTTTGATAGAAAGCAGACGATGGTTATTGAATACACGAATGCTGCTGGCAAGCGAGAGAGATTATGGGTTGATAAGTTTTCAGGGCTGCCGGTGCAGCAGAAGATTTATGAAGGCGAAAGTGTTGCAGAAGAGCATGCTTTTACTGAAATGGCTGTGAATGCTTACAGCGAGGAAGATGCGAGCTTGCCTGAGGGAACGAATTGGTAATGGGGGGATTGAAATGAGACATGTTAAAAGTTTTTTGATAGTTTTTATAGTTGGTGTTGCCTTTCTTTTGGTTGCATGCCAGAAGGAGCAGCCTGCAGGAGAGGCTGCGGAAGCGGTTGTGGGAGATAAAGAAGCTGCTGAGCCAGCGCAGGATGTTATGGAGAAAAGTTATAGCGCAGATGAGCTAGCGTCTATTGATCCGCTTACAGAAGGAAGCTGCACCAGAGACAATGCAGAGGTTACATTTACAAATAATCTGGCTACAGAACTTGAGCTTGCTGATGTTGTGTTTAGGATAAATGGAGCAATTGATGCAAGCCCGGGATGCGATAAAACAACTTTGGCTTCTGGAGAGAGCACAAGATGCGCTACGCTAGACCAGGTAAAAACTCCAGGTACAACGGCTTTCGTTCAAGCATGGGTTGGCGATGATAAGTATGTGCTGAAGATGAAGTGTAGTGGGTAGGTTATTAGTATTTGTTTTGATTTATATTTTGTTTTTTTAAGATTATTTTTAGTGCTGTAGACTGCGGAGCACTTAGAATTCGTTTAGAATTATCTCTTTATGCGACGCTATTGAATTTTTATTTTAGTTTTTTCTTTATTTTCTTTATTTTCAATTTTAATAAGGCGTCGCATAATCTTATAGTCCTTCGGACTGGATTAAGCTCCGCAGTCTATGGTTTTTGTAGCTGAACTATTTATATCCGTAACCTTTATATATCCCCTGACTTATTTCCGGATAGACGAGAGAAGGGGAAAGACAATGGCTTGAGGCTCCTTCTGTTGAAAGAAAAATGAAATCATTGCTACCAAGCCTCAAAGAAAAGAAAAGATACGTTGCGTTTGAAGTTATTTCAGACGAAAGAGTTAATAATAGCGAGGCGTATGTGGCTATCAAAGAAAGCATGCTTAAGTTTATAGGGGAGCTCGGAATGGCGAAAGCCGGACTGCAGTTTGTTCCTGAGAAATGGGACGGCAAGAAACAGAGAGGGATTGCGAGAGTAAGCCATACTTCAGCAGAGCTGCTTAAAGCGTCATTTGTATTTATTACCAAGATAAACAATAAGAAAGCGATGGTAAGGTCTTTGGGCGTAAGCGGGATATTAAACAAGGCCCAGAGATATTTTGCGAAGTGAGTTGGAATTAAAAGAACGTGAAAATAATATTAATAAATTAAGTTAATAAAAAATAAGAGGAAATTTAAGAAAAATTAACAAAAAATAAAAATAAGATAAAAGATGAATTAACAAAAAATAAAAAATATAAATGGAGATAAAATTTAAAATATGTTAAAAATAAAATAAAAGTTAAAAAATAAAAGATTAAAAGATAAATAAAAATATAATTAAAATTAACTTAATAAAAATATAAAAATTAAAAAAGAACATAATAAAAATAAATCAAGTATAAATTAAATAAAATAAAAAATGAAACAAACAATTAAAACTGATATGGGGTGGATATAAAGTGGATGAAATGAAAATGCCCCAGAAGATGGGCTATGACAGAAGCATAACAATGTTTTCTCCGGATGGAAGGCTGCTGCAGGTTGAGTATGCAAAGAAAACAGTCAGGCAAGGCTCAACAGCAATTGGAGTTGTGTGCAAAGACGGAGTTGTTTTGGTTTCTGACAAAAGGATTGTCGGGAAGCTTGTTGTGCCTGAAGCGGTTGAGAAAGTTTTCCAGGTGGATGAGCATATTGCAGCGAGCGCGGCAGGAATAATTTCAGATGCGCGCGTGCTTGTTGAAAGGTCGCAGATAAGGGCGCAGCAGCACAGAGTCACTTATGACACAAGAATTGATGTGCTTACTATTGTAAAGGATATGAGCGACTTGTGCCAGTTTACAACGCAAAGCGCAGGCTTCAGGCCATTTGGAGTTTCGCTGCTTGTTTGCGGGGTTGATGATGATAATGAGCCGAAGCTGTTTATGACAGATCCAACCGGGATTTTTTTCAGATACAGGGCAGCAGTTATTGGAGAGGGAGAAGTTGAGATTGAGAAGACGCTGCAGAAGAAGTTCAGGCCAACATTGACGATTGATGAGGGCTTGGAGCTGGGAATTAGTGCATTAGCAGAAGTCATTGGAGCTGAGCTGAATGTTGACAGGCTGGAAGCGGTTTACATTGCTGTAAAAGACAAGAGGTTTACCCGGGTGGCTAAGGATAAATTGCGAGATTTTCTTGCAAAAGTTAGGAAGTGATTGGGCTAAGTAACAGGTAAGATGAGAGAAGAAAAAGAAAGAGTCCATATCAATCTTGCAAGATTGAAGAAAGGGAATGAAGTGTTCGAAGTTGATGTTGATCCTGATTTAGCATTGAGGTTTAGAAAAGGCGAGGGCGTAGATATTCATGAAGTGCTGAAAGCAGCAAGGGTGTTTAAAGATGCTCAGAAAGGGCTGGCTGCGAGCGAGGGCAGATTAAAAGAGCTGTTTAAAACAACAGACCCATTTGAAGTTGCTGAGATTATTATAAAAGAAGGGGAAATACAGTTAACTGCTGAGTATAGGGAGAGGTTAAGAGAAGCGAAGAGGAAAAAGATATTTGATATAATTCACCGTTATGGTGTTGACCCAAGAACAAAGGCGCCTCATCCTGTGCAGAGGATTGAAGCAGCAATAGAGGAAGCGAAGGTAAAGATTGACGAGCATAAATCGGCAGAAGACCAGGTAAAAGATATTGTTGACAAGCTGAGGGCAGTTCTGCCAATTACGTTTGCGAAAAAAGAGATTTGGGTTAAGGTTCCTGCGCAGTTTGCTTCGAGAGTTTACGGAACGGTAAAAAATATGAGCACTATTTTGCGCGAAGAGTGGAGGAATGACGGAAGCTGGGAGGCGACTGTTGAGATTCCCGGCGGATTGGAAGAAGATTTTTATGATAAACTTAATAAAGCGACAAAAGGAGCGGTTGAAACACAGGTTGTGAAGGAGAAGTGAAGCAAATGAAGATGGAAAGTAATGTGGTGGCAATGGGGAGTGATGATAATGGCATTGATAGTTAAAGAAAAGGAAGTTGTTGTGCCTGGAGAAGTTTTGGCAGAAGGAATGGATTACCTGCCCGGGCCATTTACTTACAGATTAGGGGAGAAAGTTATTGCAAAAAGATTGGGTTTGGTTGAAGTCAACGGCAGGGCGGTAAGGTTAATTCCGCTTTCTGGAAGATATCTGCCGAAATTTGGAGATACTGTAATTGGAAAAGTTTATGATATTGTTATGAGCGGGTGGCTTGTTGATATAAATTCTGCTTACAGTTCGATGCTGAACAGCAAAGATACTGTGCGATTTATCAGAAAAGGGGAGGATTTAACCAAGCACATTGATATTGGAGAATATATAAAAGTGAAAATAGTAAATGTGACTTCGCAGAATATGGTTGATTTGACGATGAAAGAGCCGGGGTTAATGAAGCTAATGGGCGGGAAAGTAATTAAAGTAGATCCTCATAAAGTTCCTCGCGTTATAGGGAAGCAGGGCAGCATGGTTTCTATGATAAAAGAAAAGACAGGATGCAATATTGTAGTCGGGCAGAACGGCTTGGTTTGGGTGAAAGGGGAGAATCCTGATTTAGAGCTGGTTGCTGTGAACGCTATAAAAAAGATTGAAGCTGAAGCGCATATTGAAGGGCTTACTGAAAGAATGACGAAGTTTTTGGAGAATGGGGGCAGATGAAGATGGCTCACAAAAATAAAATATTTTTGGATCCCAAAATTCGCGAGGTGAATTTTTATGGCATATAAGAAGAGATTTGATGGGAGAAATTGGGGGGAGTTAAGGGAGATTGAAGCAAAAGCGGGAGTAATCCCAAATGCTGATGGAAGCGCTTATTTTAGAATCGGAAAGACAATAGCATACGCTGCTGTTTACGGGCCCCGCGAACTGCATCCGAAGTTTTTGCAGGACCCTAAGAAAGGCGTTTTGAGATGCTATTATGACATGATGCCGTTTTCCGGGATTGGAGACAGAGTAAGGCCAGGAGGCAGCAGAAGGAGCAAGGAGATCAGCATGGTAATGGAGAAAGCTTTGTTGCCGGTTGTTGAGCTGAGCGAGTATCCTAATGCTGTTGTTGATGTTTTTGTTGAGCTGCCGCAGACAGACGCTGGCTCAAGGTGCGCTGCCATATGCGCAGCTGCGATTGCATTAGCTGATGCCGGGATTACAATGAAAGACATGGTCAGCGCAGTTGCAGTAGGAAAAGTGGATGACAAGATTGTTGCTGACTTGAATTATGAGGAAGAGGCGTATGAGGATGGCCCAGTAGCAGATATTCCGGTTGCTGTTATGTACAATACAAAGGAAATTACTTTACTGCAGATGGATGGAGAAATTTCTAAAGAAGAGCTGCTTAAGGCACTAGAGTTAGCGAAAGAAGCTACTTCAAAGATAGCTGAGATGCAGATTAAGGCGCTGAAAGAGAAGTATGAGAAGCAGGCGGGTGAGTAGAGCATGTACAAAGAACTTAAGAATTACAATTTGCAATTGCTGAAGCAAGGCAAAAGGAATGACGGGCGCGGTTTGGTTGAGTATAGAGAGCCGGTTGCTGTTAGAACAGGGATTTCTGAAACTGCTGAGGGGAGTGCGGAGGTAAGAATTGGAGAGACTGTTGTAATGGCTGGTGTTAAGCTCAGCATTGAGAAGCCTTATCCGGACACTCCAGATGATGGTGGAATAATGGTTAATGTAGAGTTGTATCCGCTTTCAAGTCCTGCTTATGAGCCTGGACCGCCCGGCATAATTGCTGTTGAATTGGCAAGAGTTGTTGATCGCGGCATAAGAGAAGCAAAGGCAATTGATCTGAAGAAGCTCTGCATCAAGAAAGGAGAAAAAGTATGGACTGTCAATATTGACATTGTTACTATAAATGATGCTGGCAATTTATTTGATGCTGGTGCTTTGGCTGCTGTTGCTGCTCTGAAGAATGCGGTTTTTCCAAAGTACGAGGACGGGGAGATAGATTATGCTGTGAAGACAAAACAGAAGCTGCCGCTGAAGAAAGAGCCGGTTAGTGTAACTGTTTATAAGATTGGAGATGCTTTACTGGTTGATCCTAATGCGGATGAAGAGAATGTTTACGATGCCAGGCTGACTGTGGCCAGCACG
>CAYJSO010000018.1:2424-3982 GCA_964372795.1 uncultured Methanosarcinales archaeon | reverse complement strand
GCACGCCGGATGGAGAGCTTAGTGCACTGCAGAAAGGGGGGGATATGCAGCTGACTGTTGAAGATATAAATGCTATGATTGATATTGCTCTTGAGAAGGCAAAGTTTTTAAGGGGCAAGCTAAAAGAAGGGGGTTAAAATGGCAACCAGTGCACAGAATGAAATGGTTTATACCAAGTATGAGAAAGCAAGGATGATTGGTTCTCGTGCTTTGCAAATAGCTATGGGAGCTCCTTTTTTGGTTAAGCTGGAGAAAGAGGATTTAGATAAGATTGGCTATGATCCAATTGAGATTGCCAAATTAGAGTTTGATGCCAGCGTAATTCCGATAACTGTTAGAAGGCCGTTGCCGATAAGAAGGAAGAAGGAAGTGAAGGAGAAGAAATAGTTTTTTAGTTATATTTTAGCTGAAATCATCGTCAGCGCCAATTTAATGTGAGCGAGCTTGTCTATTTGTAAAAAGTTTAGGAACTGTTTTTAATCTAAAAAATAAAAAAAGTCGACAGAAAAACAGCGAGCGAACGGGCGCAGATGATTTCAGCGCTATTAAGTTTTAACGATTTATAATTCAGCGTCGCAAAACAGTAAAGTTCTTAAAGAACTCCTGGTTAGCCAGCACTCATGACATTCGTGCACGTCGGTGCTCCGCAGCCTATGCAAATAGAAAATACGATTACTAAAGAACGCTTAGCGAAGTATTTTGATTATACTAAAAGAGGACTGGAGAAAGCTTCGAAAGCGATTGATGGAAACAGGGAGAAAGAAGCAAAAGATTTCTTAGATATGGCTTCTCGTTATTATGACGATGCCAGGCATTTTGAGGGCAAAGGGGAGCTGGTAACAGCGTTTGCTGCGCTGAATTATGCGCACGGATGGCTTGATGCAGGAGCCAGGATCGGGCTGTTTAAGGTGAAGGACAGCGAGTTGTTTACGGTTGATTAAAGAAAAGAGAAAGATTAATAAGTTTGTTCTAATGCTGACTTTTTATGGGTGGTGTGTTGTTTGTTGGGTGCGGAAGGACTGCAACAGAGATTGCTACCAGACTAGTCGATATTCCTTCTATTGGAAAATTTTATCTGAACAGCAGAATAGGGGTTGGTGCGAATAGACTGGAGCAGCTACTTCGTGGCAATGGGAAGGAAGATGTGAAGGTGGTTTCAAGTCCTTCGGATGCCGAATCTCCGAGTTATGTTATCATCACTTTGACCAATATGCCTGATGAGGTGTGGTGGGCAGATGTTCGTACTGCACGTACGACGACAGAAATCAGGTTGAATGAGGTTTTGTACAATTTCGCCTTCTTCGCGGTGGACGCGACGATAGGCTACTACACGAGCGGTGATTCCTCCAAGTCCTTTGTCACTCCGAAGGAAGCGGCCGACACGCTGAAAGACAACATCTCCCGCTTCCGCGCGACGCGGCGGGGAGCGCCGGCGCGGCTCAAAGCGGAGCTGACGGGGCTTTCGGCCGCCCAGGAACTTGATGGTGCCTACCGTGCGCTCAAAGACGCTCACCGCAGACGCTGGTGGGAGCTTCCCGGCGTCACGAAAGAAGAGAAC
>CAYJSO010000018.1:0-2414 GCA_964372795.1 uncultured Methanosarcinales archaeon | reverse complement strand
TTTGTACAATTTCGCCCCCATGATGATGTTGGGTGAGCAGCTAAGAAAGTTTAATGAGGCTACGATACTTGTTGTTACTAATCCCGTTGATTATTTTACCAACTATTTTAGAACATTCTTTGCGTTAGAGAACGTGTATGGATTTGGCCTTGAATTGGATGCTGAAAGGTATAAGAGATTTTTGTTTTCGAATCGTAATGCTGAAAGGCCTATGTGTGCGGGCATACATGGCGATGCCTTTCCATTAACTGGCTGGGGCGAGGGCGTGCTTTATGGGGATTTGTATAGAAGGGTTGATGAGAAGCTTTTGAAAAGTGCGCGCGGAAGCGGAATTCCATATGATTTTTGCGGGGAAATGTTTAAAAGTTTTTTCTTAAGATTTACTGGGGAAAAAGAAGATGCCGTTATGCTGTCTGTTCCGCTTGTCGGGTATCAAGGCATAGATGGTGTCTGCATGTCTGTCCCTGTTTTAGTGAGAAATGGATGTGTGAATGGATATGCTCCGGTTAAATTTAATGATGCCGAAAACGTGAGATTGCATACAATAAATGAAAGATTAAGTGTTGCATTGGGCGGAATGGAAAGAATGCACAGTGCTTTCAAGAGAATGTCTGGGTATTAATATTGGCCAACAGCAACGCGTTCTTGTATTTCTTGGCCGCTGCAGAGCCTGTAGATTGTGGCCGCTTCTTTTCCGTTTCCAGATCTTCTTTCTTCCTGGCAGACTAATCTGATTACTGAGAGTGGTGAAATTCCTGTTGCTTTGGACAGTTCTCTGATTTCATCGAATCTTTTTTGTGCAGCTAAATCTCCGTAAGCGCGCTGAACGCTTGCTCTGTGGGCTGTTATTGATATATCTCTTCCATCATCACTCATTCCTGCAATTTCATCAATTGTTTGTGTCATATCTGCGCAGAACAAGCCACTCCTTTATATATTTTGTCATTACTACTAAGTTAGTAAGAAAGCGAAAGGTTTATATATGGGTTGCTATATAAGCAGCTTAAGATTAAGTTAAAAGGGGTTCTTGACACTGTTAGGGGTTTGAAAAAATGATAGTCAGAAGGGAATTGTTAATCAAGTTGAAAGAATTTGGTTTGAATAGCTATGAAAGCAAGCTGTGGACTGCTTTGTTATCAAGAGGTGTTAGTACAGCAGGTGAGCTTTCTGATATTTCTGGTGTGCCAAGAAGCAGAGCTTATGATGTTTTAGAAAGCCTGGAGAAGAAAGGATTCATTGTTGTAAAATTAGGCAAGCCAATAAAATACATTGCAGTTAATCCAAAAGAAACTGTTGACAGGGTAAAGAAAAGGCTGCATGAGGAAACTGAGCAGAAAACAAAGATGCTAGAGAACCTGAAGGATTCTGATGTTTTGGAAGAGCTGAATAAACTGCACAAGACAGGAGTTGAGATGATTGATCCTACTGAGAAGAGCGGTTCTTTCAGGGGAAGAGACAAGCTTTATGAGCATTTGTCAACTTTGCTGAAGAATGCAGAGAAAAGCATAACAATAGTGACAAGTTCTGCTGGGTTAAGCAGGAAGCTAAGTTATTTTAAATCTGATTTAGAGAAAGCTGTTAAAAGAGGAGTAAAAGTAAGAGTTGCTGCGCCGATGAATGAGGATGCTAAGAAGCTGGCGAAACAGCTTGACGGAGTTGAATTCAGGCAGGGTGGCGGGGAAGCAAGATTCTGCGTTGTAGACGGAAAAGAAATGGTTTTGATGCTTACAGATGACAAGAATGTGCATGAAAGCTTTGACAGCGGAATATGGGTAAGCACGCCTTACTTTGTAAAGAATTTTGAAGGAATGTTTGAGAAGGATTGGAAGGAAATGAGGAAGGTGTAAGATGGGTAACGAACAAAGATATTATTATTCTGTGGTTTAGGTTTTTCGGGAAGCATTAGTGGTACTGGCGGATTTGATCAAAAGGCGCTTGATGATAAGATAAGAGAAGTAAAATAAAAAGCATTACAGTTAAGCGTTAAGTTTTTAATTTAACCACGTTTCTTTTAGTATTTGTTTAATCGTGTGGGAGAAATAAGATGGCACATAGCGCAGAAGCTTTGTTAAGGGCAAGTAAGATAAATCAAGCGATAGCTTTTGGAGCAGACTCTGTTGCTGATATTGTTGAAATGGCAAGTGTGCCGATGTGGGCCGTTTATTCTCTCGCAGACAGATTTGATATAAAGCTGCCGAGAAAGAAATTGCCTGAAGAAACGCGTGTTGCGATGATAAGAGATGCGCTTGCTGATCCAGGTGTTAAGTCTATGGATGAGCTTTATGCTAAGGTGGGAGTTAGTTGGTCGAGATTAGCAGTTCTGTGTTTGGAATACGGAATTAAAATTCCTAATAGATTAACGCCAGCGCACATTAAACCAGATTTGGATTATTTAATAGAAGGGGCGGCTAGTT
>CAYJSO010000017.1:0-11779 GCA_964372795.1 uncultured Methanosarcinales archaeon | reverse complement strand
GAAATACTTACAAATGCTGTTAAAGGCATCGCTGAGCTAGTAACAAAAGCTGGCTTAGTCAACCTTGACTTTGCTGATATAAAAGCAATTATGTCAGATGGCGGCGTAGCTTTAATTGGCGTTGGCGAATCAGACACTGCAGACAGAGCATCAGAAGCAGTTCAAAAAGCAATTGAAAACCCATTGCTTGATGTTGATGTTACAGGCGCGACAGGCGCTCTAATTAACGTTTCCGGCGGAGAAGACATGACTTTAGATGAAGCAAGAAAAGTAGTTGAAAGTGTAGCGCAGCATCTTGACCCTGAAGCAAAAATCATCTGGGGCGCGCAAATCTACAAAGACATGCAAAAAACTATTAGAGTAATGCTGATAATAACTGGCGTTAAATCCGATCAAATCTTCGGCCAGGAAAAAAGAATAGTAGACAAGAAAAGGAAAGAGATCGAGAACGAATTAGGGATTGATTTTGTGAGTTAAAAATAAGCAAATTCCATAAACTTTATAAACCACCTTCTTATTTTTAGCTTATCTTTCTCAAAATGGAAGAAAACACAGCAGAGGGACAGCCAGTAGGCGCAGAAAACAAGCAAGCAGAAAGCGCGCAACAGCAGCAACAGCAATCTCCTCATCAAACACAACAACAAACACAAGCAGCACAGCAGCCACAGCAACGCACACCACAGCAACAAACTCAAACTTCACAGCCAAAACCAGAAGGCGAAACTAAACTAGGAAAACTAAAAAAATTCTTCCGCGAATGTTTGCGCGTCGTTAAAGTCTTAAAAAAGCCGAATAAGGAAGAATTCCTCACAACAGCAAAAGTCTCAGCAATCGGCTTGGCAATAATTGGTTTGATTGGATTTGTACTAAGCTTGGCGCAGCAGTTGATATTAAGGTAAAAGGCATAGACTGCGGAGGGGATAGAGTCAGAATGACCTTACCTTTATCCGACGCTAAATTAAAAATTTATTTAAAAGTTAAAGATTAAAAAAGGAAATTTAATAATAAAAAACAAATAACTAAAAATAGGATAAAAATTAAAAACAACATTAAAATAATTAAAAATAAAATAAATAACAAAAAAATCAAAAATAAAATTAAAATAAGAAATTAAACAAAGAAACAAATAACTAAAAATAAAACAATAAATTAAGATAAAATAAATTTAAAAAAAGTTAAAAAAATAAAATACTAAATTAATAGAAAATTAAAAATAAAAACAAGAAAACAAATTAAATAAAAGATAAAAATAAAAACAATTAATAACTAAACCAAAACATACTAACAAAATGGCAGAAGACAAAGAACAGGAAAAAACTGAAAAATCAGACAGCAAGACCCACATCTTTGGTCTAAGAACTACTGCAAACAGAGAAGACCAGGTTATGGACTTTGTCAGCTCAAAACCCAGCAAAGACCCAGGAGAAGTTTATGGAGTTATCCGCGCCCATGGAATGCGTGGCTACATTTTTTTAGAAGCAGCCAGCAGACTTGATGCCGAGCAATTAATAGCGAGAATCCCTTACGCTCGCGGAATCTTGCCGCAGGAAATTGAATACGAAGAGATTGATCACATGCTTGAACAAGTAAAAATTGAGCGCAATATTAGAAAAAGCGACATCGTAGAAGTAATTTCTGGTCCATTTAAGAGAGAACAGGCAAAAGTAATGCGTGTTGACAAAACAAAAGACGAAGTTGTCGTTGAGCTTTTGCAGGCGGCTGTCCCAATCCCCATCACAGTAAAAATGGATTCTGTTAAAGTCATTAGGCGCGAATCTGCAGAAGAAGAAGAAAAAGAGGAGTAATCTAAAAGAAAAGCTTATAAACAATCTGCTTAAAAACAAAAACAAGTTAAATTACAATCAAAAAATAAAATGACCAAAGAAAAAATCCACGCAATGGTTGAAGGCGGAAAAGCAACTGCCGCTCCTCCTTTAGGCCCAGCACTAGGTCCTTTAGGACTTAACATAGGCCAAGTTATCTCAAAAATCAACGAAAAGACAAAAGCATTCGCAGGAATGCAGGTTCCAATCGAAGTAATCGCGGACAAATCAACAAAAGAATTTGAGATTTCAGTTGGCACACCCCCGACAAGCGCTTTAATCCTAAAAGAAGCTAATGTAGAAAAAGGGGCTGGCAACCCTTTGACAGACAAGATTGCTGATTTGAGAATTGAGCAGATAATAAAAATTGCAAAGATGAAAGAAAGCGAAATTATGGGCAAAGACATGAAGTCTAAAGTGAAAGAAGTGATTGGCACTTGCAACAGCATGGGCATTTTAGTTGAAGGCGTCCCAGGAAAAGACGCAATTCAGTTAGTCAATCAGGACAAATTTGAAGCAGAAATAAAAGCAGAAAAAACCGAGCTGTCCGCAGCAGAATTAAAAGAACTTGAAGAAGAGAGAAAGCACCTCAAAGAAGAGCTTGAACGCAGAAGAGCAGAATATGAAGCAAAAGCAAAAGAAATTATTGCGCAGATGCAGGGCCAGGAAAGAAGCAAGATCAAATCCAAGCTTGTCGAAGCAAAGATTCCGGCAGAGATTATCGAGCAGCTATTGCCAGTAGAAGCAGCCGCAGCACCCGGAACAGCGCCAGCAGCAACAGCACAAAAAGCAGCGGCTCCAGCAGCAGGAGCAGAAAAGAAGAAGTAATCATCTTTTACTTATCTTTAATTTTTTCTTTATCCTTAATCTCAACATTCATTAATTTCCCATTCATTAACTTTTTATTTACTTTACTTCTCTTTTTCCAAAACTTAACTACAAAAACCAGCAAAACAGCAAACAAAACAAAAACTAGAAGCATCAAAGGCACCCCATTTACTTCCTGTCTGACAAAATTCGTAGCAAGCCCGGTAAGCCTTCCAATCAAAATATTCCCTACTACTTCCTCTTTATCAGCGCTCACAACTAACGGAAAATCAACCTGCTCCACACTCTCAGCTAATAAAGTGTCCTGCTCTTCAACTTCCTCAACTTTCTCAACCTCAGAAACTTTTTTCTCCTCCGTCTTATTGTTCAAATCACCTTTCACAGACGAAGCGCTTGTATCTACCCTAGCTTTCCTTCTGCCCCCTCCGCCACCACCGCCTCCAGAACTGCTTGAAGAAGCTGTAGAAGTTGTTTCGCTTGAAGCTGTAGTTTGATTTGTTGAATTATCTGCTGCAGTTGAGTTTATATCATTAGAAGTTGTATTTGTTGAATTGCTGGCAGCAGATGTAGTGTTTGTTGTATTGGTATCTGTCGTACTAGAATTTGTTGTATTTGTATTCGTTGTACTCGTATTAGTCGTATTCGCAACAGAACTGCTTGAGCTAACTGTCGCACTAGTAACAAAAGTAGCAATGCTGTTATTAGCGCAATTGCTGCTAGCATCGCAGCTTTTAACATTATAATAATAGGTCGTATTCTGCGCCAAATTACTCAACTGGACAACATGGCTGGTAACCTTTGCATTATCAGCAACAGAACTCCCCAAACTAACAGAAATCCCATAATTCACAGCGCTATCAGCACTTTCATCAGTACTCCAGCTTACACTAGCTGATTGATTCGTTATACCTGAAACAGCAATATTGGAAACAACAGGAGCAACGTTATCAACGACATCATAATCAACCGTTATCGTCGCTAGCTCAACCAAGAAAGCTGACTTTTGCCCATTGCCGCCAGAATTTATGTTAAACTCAAACTTAACAGTAACTTTTCCATTGGCATCAAAATAATTTGACATATTCCCGCTTGCCTGCCAGCTTGCACTTGCTTCCGTATTAGCAGCAGTCGCACTTACATCCCCGACATCAACGTAATTATTACTAACAGTATCCAAAATAAAAATATTCATTTGATTAGCATTTCCTTCAAACGCACTATTCCCGGCACAACCATCATTATTCTTCTTGCCATGACAATAAACTAAATTTCCATTAATCCCGGTTATTTTATTAGAACTATTCAAAGCAACTTTACTAAGCTCAAAAATAAGCGTCATGTTTCCAACCAAAACTGTTCCAGCATTTCCCTTATTCTCCTCAACCGCATAATAGTTGTTGTCATCTGCTTGTGTGCTGGTAAAACTACCATCAACTTTATCATAGCTTCCTTCCAACGAACCAGAATCAGCAGTTCCATCTGCTCCAGCCCCGCCAAAAACAGTAAAACCTGTGACTCCTTCAGAGCCGTACTTAAAAAAAGAAAAAACAGACAAAACAAAAAAAGCCAAGACAAAAACATAAACAGCAGCATGCCATTTCTCATTTATACTGTGCATATGATTATGTCCGCTTTTAATCGCTTCCTGCTTTATGCGATGCTTCCTTCCTCTAAAAGGAGTATAATGCGGCGTTTTATCTGGAACAGCTCCCCTAACCAAATGCCTATGCGCCCTTTCCGCAAACCTTCTAAAGCGCCTGTTTACCATATTTATTGTACCTCTTTTTCCTTTTTGACTCATCTAGCTTCTGCTCTTTATATTGCTTTCTCTTGAAAAAGAATACTAATAAAACCAAAACAAATATGGCGAAAAGCAGTGAAGTAAAAAACACATCAATTGTCTTGGCTTTTAAGAATTTGCTTACTAAATCCTCAAAGTACTTGCTTGGCTCTCGTGCCTCAGCTTCTCCAACACCAGCTTCCTTTGTAATTCCTGCTTCTTTACTTCTATCATCTTTTCTTCCTTCGCCTCTTCCATCACCAACAGACACCTCTTCTTTTTCCTCCTGTCCATTCTCATCCTTTTCTCTGGACTGAGCTGCTCCATCTCCAGCTCCACCGCCAGAACCTCCGCCACTTCCACCGCCGCTCAACAAAGTTCTAAATTTTATCTCTTCAACACCACCCTCTTCATCCTCATCATTCCTACACCTTACATAATAAGTATAAGATGCATCCTCCGCCAAACCACTAACACTGCTGCTATGAGAAGTTCCCCCAGTTGTTGCAAAAGCAGTCATTTGTGCATACGAATCAGAAAGTACCGTGCTATACTTACATGTTGAATCAACATTTGTTGTAGCCTCCAATGTCGCACTGCCCGTTGTAATCCCAGTTGCTTTTTGATTTGAAATGCTTGGAGAAGCGATTTTATTCGTCTTGAAATCAATTATTTTTATCAAACTGCTTCCACTACTGTTAGTCACATTCTTAACAAGCTGGAAAACACCGCCAGCAATATTCGTAACATTAACTTCACCTGTCCAGCTAGAGCCCCCATTACTGGAATTAGCAAACTTAAAAACACCGGCATTGGTGAGATAACTAATAAATATTTTATCTGAGTTATTTGCGTGGATCGAAGTAAGACGGGAAGCATCTTCAGTTCCGTCTATAACAGAAGTAACCCAATTACTACCGCCGTCTGTTGACTGAGCAAATCTCAAATTCCTGGCGCCTGTGCTTGAACTTATGATTATATTATTGCCATCAGCAACATGCAGAGATAGCTCTTGCGCCAAAGTCACACCGCTGATAGAATCAACTCTAGAAAAAGTCCACGTACTTCCCCCATCGGTTGATTTAGCAACTTTTAATTCTCCTCCATCAGTTACATTCTGATAAGCAACATAAATTGTAGTTGCATTCACCGCATACAAAGATGTATATTGCCCAGTATTTTCTGTACTTTCAATAGTAGAATTCGTCCAGCTAGTCCCTCCATTCGAAGAATTAGCGAACTTCAAGTCCTGATCAGTAGATTCCCTATAGCTGATAAAAATAGTGTTTGCATTAACCGCAAACAAAGAAGCAAATGCTCCAGAATCATCCGCCTCATCTACTATTCTTGTAGTCCAAGTGCTTCCCCCATTGGTTGATTTAGCAAACTTCAAATCGCTTCCAGTGACATTATAGTAGCCAATAAATATTTCAGTGGCATTAATTGCTTTTATGGAAGTATATTGTCCAGCATTATCCGCTATATCTACATTAGATAAGGCCCAGCTATCACCAGCATCAGTAGATTTAGCAAACAATAAGTTGCCGCCACTCCCAGTATTATTGTAATAACTCATCATTAAATTTGTTGCATTCGTTGCAAACAGAGAGGTATAAAATCCAACTCCCGGATTGCCAAGGGAATTTGTACTATTGCCATCAACTTGCTTTATTGTCCAGGTCTGACCGCCATTAACCGAGCGCGCAAACATCAAATAGCCGCCAGTACCATTTCTAATCATGTAACCAATAAACACAGTAGTAGAATTAACAGTATAAATTGAAGTAGCAGAATCGGTATCCATAGTATTTCCAGTAGTATCAATCGTTGTATTAGACCATAACCGACCAATATTAGTCTGATTCGTCCATGCAGTAACATTCTTACCGCTTTTTCTCAACTCAAACACAGCGTAATCAATATTAGGCCCAGTTATATTCTCAGTAATGTTAAAGAAAGTGTTATTTACACTATTATTAACAGGCGACGAGATATTAACAACAAACGGCACGCTAGCACTCACAACACCATGTGCCAACCCAGTTATAGTCGGCTTTCTAACCGCAACAAAAGCAAAAGAAATAATAAAAACCATCGCCATTCCTACAACTAAATAATGCATGAAATCAGCTTCTCTTTCCGCTTTACTTCTTCTGCTTATGTTCCTCCACCTCCTTACTCATCCATAATTCAATTTTTTTAGACAGCATGATAGCATTAGCTTCGCAGTACTCCCTAAACTTACCATACACTTCCGTATCGATGCTCAACGTTACTTTTTGCTTCTTCATTTTTTATGACCTTTAATTTTTTTGACTAACAAAGTTACTGATACAAAAATTATAAACAAAATAAACAACAAAGCCCACAACCAAGCGTAATTTCTCTGCTCTTCAACAAAAACAGTTTCCATTGCCTCTTCTTTGCTCAAATCAATTGGATGCTTATGGCTCGCCAGCTTCTTATCACCGTCTCTCAGCTCAAACTTCAAGCTAACATCATCTGGCAAAACATCTCCATAAGTAAATCTCTGCGCTAACATAGAGCCCCTCTTTGATCTTATTGTGTTGTCTGGATATGGCCCTAATAACTCAGTGAAAGTTGAACTTGGAGCTTTTTCAGTAAGCGACTTAAACAATCCTTGCAAATCTAAAGAACCAACGAAATCCGAAGCAGCCGGCTTATCCAGATCCAATTCTAAAGTTAACTCCTCGCCAAACACATTCTTCACTGTTTTTAGCTCTCTTAATTCAGGAGAAACAATCAAAGAATACAAATCAATAGTTTTTTCATCTACATTAACATCAAATGCTGTTACAAAGCCACCGTTGTTTTTCTTTTCAGTTACTGTAACTTCTTGCCCAGTTACAGCTTCTACAGTTTCTTCAACTTGCTCCGGAGTTACACTTATGCTTTCTTCTGTTAAAACCTCTTCCACTGCCTGTATAGCTTCCCCAACCACTTCTTCAGCCTGCTCTTCTGTTACAACGCCTTCTTCAACTGCTTGCTCAGCAACCTCTTCTGCTTGCGCTAAATCAAAAGCAGTATAACTAACATCAACTTCCGTAGTTTCTCCAGTAACTGGAGAAGGTATTTCAATTGTAGCAGTAGCAGTCTCTCCAGCTGGAACATCTTTAAACAACTGATCGCTCTGCATCAAAACAGCAGTCACAATCTCCTCATTTGGTGGCTTCCCGCTTGGCTGGAACTCGCTAACTTGCGGAATAGGAATTACTCCCTGATAAAACGGCTTGTAATCTAGTTGCTGTGCTTCTTGCGTTTCAACAGCAACAACCATATTTGTTGTTAGAGTTACCCCACCTATAGTAACCGAAACAGTTACAGGAACATTTTCTACAACAGGCTTTGCTTCCTCTGACAACGGCTGTGGCGCTTCTTCTCCAGGCGCTGGCTCTACTCTTTCTGCAGGAGCTTCTTCTGCTGGCTCTTCTCCTCCACTAGGCTCGCTAGGCGCACTTGGCGCAGGCACGCCGCCTCCTCCGCCTCCTCCGCCTCCAGCGCCAGGGCCGCCACTAGGGGCAGAAGGAGCAGAAGGAGCTGGCACTGACTTGCTTGGCTTAGATTGCGTTGTGAAAGTTATTGGATCAGACAAGCTCCCTTCATTTCCAGCCCCATCTCTGCATTTAACAAATCTCTCATAATAAGTGCCTTCAGTTAATCCAGTAACGTTATGGCTGTGCGTAGTTGCTCCTGTTGTTGTCATCGCAGTCATCTGATTAAAACTGTCGCCATTTGAAGCTCCAAACCTGCAAGTTGCGCTCTCATCCGTGTTAACATTTATTACAGCTGACTCACTGCCTAAGCTTGTTACATCGGTTTTAGAAACAGAAGGAACAGTTGCATCTATAGAAACCCTTATCTCCTTTAGAGTTGTTCTTCCAGTCTCGTCTGTTGCATTCTTATATATTGTATAATTGCCTTGCGTAATATTGCTTGCATTAATAAAAGAAGTCCACCAATTGCTTTGATTAGTTCGATTGTTCCACGGTGTTATGTTTTGTGAGCTGTTTCTTATCTGATAAACAACATAATCTAAAGTAACGTCTGTAATGTTTTCCGTTAAGTTGAATGGAGCATTGTGCGCAGAGTTGTTCGCTGGGCTTGTAATACTAACAGCCGGGGCATTTAAATTCCATCTTAAGTCAATAACAGAGGTTGCAGTATTACCTGTAGTATTCGTTGCATTCTTAACAAGCTGGTAACTTCCATCAGCTAAACCTAAATTCGTTAGATTAACTTCACTTGTCCAGATTGTGCCGCCGTTAGATGAATTAGCTAATGCCGGATCAAATGCATTCTGGCTTCTAAAAGCAGCAAAAATTGTGTTTTGATCAAAAGCATACATTGAACTATAAGTAACTCCTTGTGGTTCAATCGTAGAAGTAAACCATGTTGTTCCGCCATCCATAGAAGTCGCTAGTATAAGTTGCGATGCACTCTGATCCTGATAACTAACAAAAATAGTATTAACATCAGTAGCTACAAGCGAAACATAATCGCCAATATCCTGCCCTTCAATTATTGCTGTCCTAGTCCAAGTAACACCACTATCAGTTGAGCGGAAAAAGTGCAAATCATTATCAATGGCGCTTCCATTCAAAGAGGCCATATAAATAGTAGTAGCATTAACAGCAAATAATGAAACACTGCTACGAGAGTCTATAATAGCAGTAATATTGCGATTATTCCAATTAGCGCCGCTATCTGTAGAATTCGCAAAATAAAGGCTTCTGCTCGCTGAAGTTATGTATGCAACATATATTGTGGTGCTGTTAATCGGATAAATGGATGTTTCAACAGGAACACCATTACTGCCCACATTTACTGTAGTCCAGCTCACTCCTCCATTTGAAGAATTGGCAAACTTAACCCTATCATTAGTACGATCAGCATAACTTAAAAATATAGTATTATTATTTAAAGCACGAATAGAAGTAAACTCTCCTACATCTCCACCAGTATCAATCGAGCTATTCGTCCAGCTGACTCCGCCATTCGAAGAATTTGAAAATTCCAAATCATTCTTTGTATTATCGTAATAAGAAACATAAACCATATTAGGCTCAGGCGCATAAAGCGAAGCATAAAGACCAACATTGTCAGCTTTATCTATAGAAAGATTAGACCAAGTAGCTCCTCCATCAGTTGATCTCTCAAACTCCAGATCATTTCCACTAATGTCTTGATGAGCTATGTAAACGGTTGTTCTATTCGGAGCATGAACTGAGGTTTCGCCTATGTTATTACTTCCACTATTCGTGCTTATATTCGTCCATCTCCTTCCAACAATCGTCTGATTCGTCCACTCAGTAAAATTCCCGGAACTGTTTCTAACTTCATAAACAACATAATCTAAATTCGGCCCGGTTATATTTTCCGTTATGTTAAAAGGTGTTTTAAACGCAGTACTATTTGGTGGCGAACTTACATTTATCACAAACGGCGTATTCACAGCAGGCAGCCCATGCGCAAGCCCCGTTATTGTAGGCTGTCTTAACGAAATCACAAAAATAGAAACAAAAGTAACTAAAGCTAAACCAATAAATAAGTAATGAATCGCGCTTAATTCCCTATTTGCTCTACCTTCCTGCATTATAATGCTCTTCTACCTCTTTTTATGCTTAAATAAGAACAATTCTGTCCTTTTTAAATATTTCTATAGAATTAAATTAACTTCTTTATACTTCTATAGAAGTATAAGCTTAAATTAAAAAGCATGATAACTTAAAAGTGATAAAAATAGAAAAACTTATATAGGAAAGACTGCTTAAAGTGCTATCAACTAAGAACTTTCGTGGGGTTCTGTTCATATGTCAAACAATCAAAATGAATTAACAAGAAGGGTATTCCTTGGAGTAGGCGCTTTAACAGTCGGCGCTACATTAGCTGCTTATTTTGGTTACAGGCAAGGTATGGAATCCCTAATACCCACAGAAATTCATGTTCCTACAATCTAGGAAGCAGCCAAATATCTTAAAGGAACAAATCTTGCAGATGTAGTAATAGATGAAGGTGATTGTCTTTTCGAAGGCAGCGATAGAGCATTTGCGCAACTAAATCCTTACGATTATGCTGTTCTTGTTCTTCAAAGTGATGTTACGGGCGCTTATTTTCTAGTCAACAATAATGAAAGACTAGCAGAACTACAAGTAGCAAGGGTCCCTGTTTTTAATGTATGTCATTATCAAAATTCAGATCGTAGTGAAGCGCTGGCTATACTTGCTACAGATGTAGCAAAGTTGAGGGGTAAGTGAGATGCCAGAGCGCATGCCTAATTTAACACCCGAATTAAGAGAATGGGTAGAAGAAAGACTGACATGTGTAAATTGTGCAGAATCAACACTCAAATATGTTTTTAATACCACCCTCGCAAGCCAGATGGAAACCACAACAAGACCGACAGACCGTCCATTAATCACTATGGAAGTTAAATCAAATCCGGTCAGATTCATACCATCAAAAGGAGTATACGAATGCCAAAAAACTTCCTGCGGCTGGGAATATCCGTTATATGGGGGCGTACCAGTAATGCTACGTGGACTTAAAACCCAAAGAGTAGAAGATATTGAAAATTATATCTTTTATTATGGTCCTGAAGACCTCTTCGGAGATGACGTCATTGAAATACATATGGGTATACCGATAAAAACAGCAGGACAATTTTTTCTTGACAAGGGTATTAATAATATGGTTTCACAACCACCATCACTCGTAACACCACAGCGCGGCGTAGCTCTGGATGTTGGCTGCGGCAGAAATTATGCCCCCACTATGCTAAAAACAGATAGATACTTGCAAATGACCAAAGAAGAACGCGAAAAAGGCAGTCTCCCGCCTGGCGACATAGTTTGCGATGCTGCTATTCCTGGTGGTCAGCCTTTCCAAGATGGAAGCTTTCAGTCCGTTTTCGATCTAGCAGTGCTGGAGCATGTTGACGACAAACTGCACCCAATAGGAGGCAACATTCTTGTTCTTGAAAAAGCTAGACTACTTGAAGATCGTGGTTTAGCATTCAGTACGCAAACCTTTCTACGAGAAGATCATGAGAGCTTCGCCAACAGATCTTTAAACGGTTTGCAAGCTCTGTACGAGCATACTGGGCTTTTTGAGGATAGTGAAATGAAAACACGTGGCTCAGGTTATTTCGCACCACTGAGCTGGACACTATGGCCAATCTACAAAGCAATTCAGAAAGGAGTCCTTAGGCGTGAAACACTTCCTCCCTTACTTCAAGATGTCATAGTCCCAGTATTAACGGCAGTTGGAGACGTAATACAATATTCGCGTACACTCGAGCAGATGGTTCATGAGTTCGAGAGAATACCAG
>CAYJSO010000016.1:4093-11916 GCA_964372795.1 uncultured Methanosarcinales archaeon | reverse complement strand
GTGGGTTTTTAGGAGGTTTATAACAAACAGTTTGCTGCCGAATCCGTTAGCTAATTTTAATGAGATTTGCGAGGGCTTTGAGAAGGGTGGTAGAGGAAGAAGGGGAGTTTCTAATTTTAAGCTCTTTATTTTGAGAAATGCGCTTTTAATAAATGAAAGGTTGAAGTGGAGGTGCAGAAAGAAATTGGAATTTAATGTTAAGCAAAAGATTTTGTTTTTGACTTACAGCAACCATATTTTTTATGAGAATGGAAAATAGAAATTATATAGGATTCAGGCGGTTGTTGATGAATTAAAGAAAAATGGGAGCGTTGAGCCGTATGTTTTGGTTGTACATCCGCTGTCTAAAAAGAAGAATCTCGTAGGTTTTCCAGCGATATACGATTTTGTTTATGATGATGTCAAGAAGATTGCTAAGTTTAATGTTAAGAAATTAGTTGAAGCTTGGAAAAGTATCTCTGCTGATGAAAAAAATAAATTGTTAACTGTTAATGGCAAATCAGTTTATCCATATATTAAGCAACATCTTGACTTTTTGTTTTCAAGGCAATTTTTGTACGTGTTTTTAGTGTATTATTTGGCTATGAAGAATGCGGTTGCTAGAAATAATATCAGGGCAATTTATTTAACTGCGAGTATTGGTTTGTTTGAGAAGTGCGGGCTGTTGTTGGGTAAGTTGTTAAAGTTGCCTGTTTTTATTGCACAGCATGGAGCTTGGATAAATTTTGCCAAAGTTGAGGAAGAGATGTTAGATGGTGTTACGTTTTTTGTTTTCGGAGAGAAATATAAGAAGTTATTGGTTGATGAAATGGGGATTGCTGAGAGTAAGATTGCTGTAACTGGCTCTGCTATGGTTGATGAAGTTAAACATGTTGTAAAGAGTAAAGAATTGAATAAAGTTTTAGTTTTAACGCAGCCGTTTGTGGAAGATAAAGCTTGGAATGAGGAACAGAGAAAAATATTTTTTGATGCACTGAAGGATGTTATTAGAAGGTTAAAGAATGTTGAATTTGTTATTAAGATACATCCTAGAGAAATGAAAGAAGTTTATGAAAAGGATTTTTCTAATGTTAAAATAACTGACAAGGAATTGTATAAAGAAATTAAAGAAGCTGATTTAGTAATTGGGGTTAATTCTGCTGCTTTAATGGAAGCTTTGTTGTTGAATAGGGGTGTAATTGTTTTGGATTTGTTTGAACAGGCTGCCAGTGAATCGCATGTTGTTAGCGGGTTATCTTTGAGAGTTGGGAGCACCAGTGAGTTTTTTGAGAGGCTTGAGAGCTATTTGAAGTTTTATAGAAGTTCTAAGTTTGATTTAATGAGGTTGGAATATATTAAAAATTATTTTTACAAAGTTGATGGAAAGGCGAGCGAGAGAATTGTTAAAGTTATTATGGAGAAATTGAAGTGATTTTAAATTAAAGTTAAAGTAATTTTAAATTAAGGTTATAGTGATCTTAAAGGCAAATTTAAAGTAAGATTTCTTTTTTGAGCAATGCGCGTATTTCTTCTTTTGTCAGCTGTTTTGCGTTTTTTGAGCTGTATTTCTGTACTGCAGCCTTTTTTGAGTTAGGGTAATTGTGTTCTGGAAGCTTTAGGTGGGGGGAGTGCATTATGCCTGGCAATACGATGAAAAGTTCGTCTGTTTCTAACGCAGTTTCTGCTTCTTCTTCTGTCATTAAGTCTTCGTATAAGCGCTCGCCTGGACGCAGGCCGATGATTTTTTGCTGTATTTGAGATGGCTGCTTTCCATGTTTTTGAGCTAATTCTTCTATAGTTACTTCGGCTAGATCCTGCAGTTTCATAACCGGCATTTTTAGTATAAAAATTTCTCCGCCTTGTGCTATCTCTGCTGCTTTGAAGACAAGCTGTGTAGCCTGCTGGACTGACATGAAGAAGCGAGTCATGCTGCTGTTTGTGATTGTTATTTGGCTGCCATTTTTGATTTGTTCTTCGAATAATTCAATTACTGAGCCGCGGCTTTTAAGGACATTTCCGAAGCGGACTGAGCAGAAGAGAGTGCGTTTTTTTCCGCGATAATACTGTGCTGATGTTATCAATCGCTCTGCTAATAGCTTAGTTGCGCCCATTGTGTTTATTGTGTTTGTGACTTTGTCTGTGCTGATGTTGATTACTTTTTCAACGCTGTTAGCAAGCGCGCATTCAATGACGTTTTGTGTTCCATGAACGTTTGTTTTTACAGCTTCAAATGGATTGTATTCACAGCTTGGAACGTGCTTTAAGGCTGCTGCGTGGAAAACAATGTCAACGTCTTCCATTGCTCTTGACAGGCGTTCTTTATCTCTTACATCACCAATAAGAAAGCGCAAGTTTGAGTGCTGAGAGAGTTCATTCTGCATGTTAAAAGTTTCTGTTTCCCTATTATCTAAAATGCGGATTTGTTTTGGGTTGTGCTTCAACAGCTGTTCGACTAGCTCAGAGCCAATAGAGCCAACGCCGCCTGTTACAAGGATTACTTTGTTTTCGAATAGATGATTCATTTAAACCACCAAATTAACCCAATTTATGAAGAACCCCTTTTAAATTTTTTGTTACTGTGTAGATATGTTCTTTTGGCATTCCAGTATAAAAAGGTAACGCCAATGTTGAGCTTGAAACTGCTTCGCAGACTGGCAGAGAGCCTGGCTTGTAGCCAAGTTTTCTGTAGGCTGGCTGCAGGTGTATGGCTGGCAAATATGGCTTTGTCCGGATGCCTTTGTTTTTTAGTTCCTGAGCCACTTTATTTCTGTTTATGTTTTTATTTAATTTAATAACGTAGACGAACCAGCTGCGCTTGTGCTTTGTTTTTATTGGAATTGTTATACCATCTATGTTTTGAAGCTGTTCATTGTAGATATCGGCAGCGTTCTCTCTTTCTTTTAATAAGAAATCAATCTTTTTTAATTGGGACAAGCCGAGAGCGCAGCTGATATCGTCCAAGCGGTAGTTGTAGCCAATATATTCATGCGAGAGCCATTCGTCGCTGTCGGCCCTGCCTTGATTTCTCAGGCTTCTGCACAGCTTTGCCACTTTTTCATCATCTGTGCAGAGCATTCCCCCTTCGCCAGTTGTCATTTGCTTGTTTGGGTAGAATGCGAAAACAGAAGCCAAGCCAAGTGTGCCTGCTTTTTTGTTTTTGTGTTTTTTTCCGTTGTAAACTGCGCCCAATGCTTCGGCAGAATCTTCTATTATCTGCAGATTGTTTTCTTTTGCTATTTTTATTATTGCATCCATTTCGCAAGGCAGACCAAATATGTGTACGGGGAGGATTGCTTTTGTTTTGTCTGTGATTGCCTGCTCGATTTTTGCAGCGTCTATGTTGAAAGTTTCTTTGTCTATGTCAACAAAAACAGGTTTTGCTCTCTCGTATAGGATGCAGTTTGATGATGCAACAAATGAAAATGGAGTTGTTATAACCTCGTCTCCCGGGTTTAAGTTTAATGATTTAACTGCTAGATGCAAGCCGCAGGTACCATTAGCGACAGCAACAGCGTGCTTTATGCCAAGATACTTTGCAAATGCCTGCTCGAATTCTTTTAGTTTTGGGCCCAATGAAAGGAAACCAGATTTTAATGTAGCTACGACTGCTTTAATGTCCTCTTCGTCTATGTATGGGCGCGATAGTGGGATCATTTTGGTTTGTTTATTTTGTTTAATTTCCTATTTTAATTCTATTTCTTATTCAATTTATTTTTATTATTGTTTTAGTTTAATTTTCTATTTTAATTATTCGTTTAATTTTAAAACTTAACTTTTAACTTAACTTTAATTCCGCATCGCATAATCGTATAGAGCTATGCTCTTTATCTGCTCCGCAGCCTGTACCATTTTATTTATCCCCTATAAGCTGGGAAATAGTTAAGGTTATATGCTTTTTGTTTTTTTGCGCAGAATTCGGCTTTCATATTAGAGAGCATTTCATAAGCTTGAGTGTTGTGAATTTTTGTGTGCCTGTAAAATATCTTCTTTGTTTTTGTAAAGGTTGCTTTAAAGCGTTCTAAGCCGTCGTTTTGCTGGTAGCCGCCGCCTAAGTTAAAGGTTTTGTAGCCCTCGTTTTTTGAATCTATTATGGCTGCGTAGAGGATTAAGTTGCCCGGGCAGTGTTGCGAGAATTCTTTTGCGTTTGCTGCGAGATAATAGTGAACAGCATGATTGTCGTATAAAAAGAATGAGCCAGCAATTATTTTGTTGTTGTGTTCTGCTACATACAACTTTGCTTTTTCTCCAAGACGTTTTATGAGGTTTTTTACGAAATCCAAAGAGTAGAAGTAAAATTGCTCTGCGTTTTTTGTTTTCATTAGGTTGAAGTATATTTTGTAGAATTCTGCTATTTCATCAGCTTTTTTTGTTTGGTGAACGTTTACGTTAACACGGCGGGCTTTTGTTATTGCGTTTTTGTTTGATTTTTTGAAATCAAGTAAAATTTCTCTATGGGGTTTTGTAAGGTCCATGTAAAAAACGTTTTTTACGCTTTTTGGCTCCGGGTAATGGCGGTGATTGGCTTGAAATGGGTGCAAGCGGATGAATTCTGATACGATTTTGTTTTCTTTGCAATAGTTTGTGAATGAATTGTGGAATTCTTTTATTGAACTTTCATCTGCATGCCCCTCAATTATTGGGCCGCCGTATTCTAGTGTGCTTATATCAAAGAGATTTGCGAGTTCGGTAGAGCCATTAATAAACTCTAGTTTTCCAATCGGCTTTTTAACGTAGGGATAAATTATTTTATATGCTTTGTTTCTGAACAAGAAGAGCTCGGCTTGCCAGTTTGCATACTCTGCATTTATTTGATAGTATTCTGGATTGTAGAAAATATCACGGTTAGCGAAGCTAAGGTATTCCTCTTTCCATCGCTTGCCTGGCTTTAGAATCTCAAATTCAGAAGTCATTTAGCACCTCAGCAATGAACTGCATGTCTTTTATATTGTATCTTTGGTCGATTGGAATTGTCAGTGTGTTTTGTGAAAGCTGCCATGAGCTTTTTTAAATTTTGCTTTTTAATTTTTCTGAGAGCTGCCAGTGTATTGGCGGGTAGATTTTATTTTTTATTAAGTGCATCTTTAGTTTGTCCCTCTCTTTTGTTTTGATTGGAAAGCCTAATGGGCAAACCCCTTCTGGGAGCGCTTTAAACAAAGGTTTTATTTTGGTGTTTTTAATGTTTTTTATTAAATAAGAGTAATTTGCAATACGCTTTTCTTTTATTTCATTTAAGTTTGTTCTGTTGAAAATGAACTCCGAGAGCATTGACATTCTGGCTGGCTTTGGATAGCTTAGGTTTTCCAGGATTTTATATTTATTGTAGAAGTTTGGGTTATTGTTTTTTGTCAGCAATAGAAATAAACGATTTATGATATGTTTAAGGTGTTTTATTGAATGTTTGTAAATTGGCTTTAATGAGTTTGTGTTATCAATAAAAATAGAGCCGTCTGGGATCTGTATGAATTTTCTTAAGCTGTTGAAGGAGAAGTCTGCAAGTGCGCCAAGCGGTTTGTTTTTGTATACTGAAAGGAAGCTTTGTGCGCAGTCTTCTGCTAAGTAGGTGTTATTGTTTCTGCAAATTTGTTTTAGTTTTTCTATTTGTTGCTGAGGAAAGCCAAAGTAGTGTATTGTTAGAAGCAGCTTTGTGTTAGGATTTTTGTTTAATTTGTTTTTTATATCTTTTAAGTCAACTTGCATATTGCTTTTTATTTTGTAGAAATTTGTTTTAATACTATGTTTTTTAAACGGTTCCAGCATTTCCGGGCAGAGGTATTCTGGCAATAGTACTTCGCTTTCTTGTGTTAATTTCAGCGCTTTTATTAGAAATGTAAGAGAGCAGCGCCCGCTTGAGAAGAGAAATGTGTTTTTGTTTGCTTCGTTTGTTTTGTATGTTTTATCTTCTTTCGTTTTGTTTTTGTTCGTTTTACCTATACTGTTTAGTTTTTTTGATAGCAGGGTTGCTAGTGGCAAGGCAAATTCTCCCCCGATACTTTTCATTTTAATGGCTTTTAAGCTTAGAACTTAATAAGTTATTTGCTTTTGCAGAAGGGATTTGTCTATTTTTATGTTTTCCAGAATTTTAGCTATTTTTTGCGAGGTTTTGCCTTTGCCGAAAGGATTTTTCATGTTTTTGATTCGCTTTTTTAGATTTTTATCGTAAAGTGCTTTCTTGATTGCTTTTGTTATTGCCTTTGCGTTGTGTGGAACATCGATGAAGTTTTGTGTGCGTTCTCTGCCTGTTTGGCGGATTCCAATGTTAATTACTGGCAGTTTGAATGGCAAAGATTCTGCTGTAAAGCCACTTGAGTTGCCTATTAGTGCGCTGCTTATTTTTAGAAGGCTTAGGTATTCGTTGTATGGCATGCTTTTAATTATTCTGATGTAAGGCAGATTTCTGTGTTTTTCTATTACTTTGATAATTTCTTCTGATCCTGGATCAGAATTTGGATAGATTATTACAGTTTGGAGTTTTAAGTTTGTAACTGCTTTCATTGTTTGCTCCATTTGATATTTTGCTTGAGGGACTTGCGTTGAAATTGGGTGCTGCAAGACAATTAGAATTTTTTCTCTTAAGTTCAAATTTAGTTTTTTTGCTATTATGTTCGCTAGGAGGTCTAACCTCCTGTGCGCAAGAAGCTTCGCTTCTTTGCGTTTTGGAATTAGTTTTGCGTTTAGGATTGTGTCTAAAGCTGAGAAGCCAACTATGAAAATGTTTCTTTTGTTTTCACCCAGTTTTATTAGGCGCTGTCTGCTTTGATTTGTTTTTACAAAGTGGATATTTGCTAATTTGCTTATTGCATGCCTTGCTGACTCATCTATTGTGCCTTTGCTTCGCTCTCCGCCAACGTAATGGGCAATTGGAATATTTAAGTAAGCTGATGCGACTGCTGCTGCTAACTGCTCTGTGCGATCGCCTGTAACGAAAACAACATCTGGTTTTAAGTCAGAGAACGCTTTTGTGAATTTTATTATAGCTAAGCCAATCGAGCTTGCTGTGTCTGCTAGAGTGCTATTTTCCCGGTAAATTGGAATTACCGCTTTTATTTTGAAATGTTTTTTTATTTCAGTTATTGTGCAGCCGTAGTTTTTTAATAAGTGTGTGCCGGTTACTATCAATTGCAATTCTAGTTTTTTGCTGCTCTGAATTGCTTTTATTATTGGTGTTAGAACTCCAAATTCTGCTCTGCTGCCTGTTACGATTGCGATTTTGCTTTTCATTCTAGAAGATTAAGAGAGATTATCTCATTAGATGCTATATTGCGCTTGGCTGTTTTTCCGATTATTTTTAAGTAATCGTTCGCTGGGATTCCGATTCCCCCTGTGCGTTTTGCTGTCAGCATAGCTTCTGTTATTTTTGTTCCTGTGCTGATTGCTGCTTTTGCTACTATATATTTTTTGACTGCTGGCGCGTTTTTTAGCTCGCTTTCTTGAGGTTGTTTTGTTCCATTGCCGAGAGCTGCTTTTAAGTTTGGGATTTTTTCAATTTGCTGTTTTTGTTGTTCTTTATCAAGTTGTTCAAATTCTCTTATTTTTTTAACCATTTCTTTCAATTCTTCTGGGTTTAGAGAGGCTTTGTGATCCGGGCCTTGAGCTGATTTGTCGTAGGTAAAGTGTTTTTCTATAACTCTTGCGCCAAGATAAACTGCAATTAACGGGATTTGTGTGCTTGTTGTGTGATCAGAGAAACCAACTAATGTGTTAAGTTCTTTTTGCATGGTTTTTATTGCGTTTAAATTTGTTTCTTCTTCCGGGCAAGGATAGTTTGTTATGCAGTGCAGGAAAATCATTTCATTGTTGCCTTGTTTTTGTATTATTTCCTTTGCGTCTTTGCATAACAAACTATC
>CAYJSO010000016.1:3155-4083 GCA_964372795.1 uncultured Methanosarcinales archaeon | reverse complement strand
ATTATTTCTTTTGCACTTTTGCATTCCTGCAGTGTTGACTTGCCGGTTGAAACTATCATCGGCTTTTTGAATTTTGCAATGTGCTTTAACAGCAAGTGGTTTGTTAAATCCGGGGAGGCTATTTTGAAAGCCGGAACAAGCTTGTTTAGGAAAGAAGCAGATCCTTCATCTGCTGGAGTTGAGAGGAAGATAATGTCGTTTTTATCGCAGTAATCTTTTAGTTCTTCGAATTGGCTGTATGTTAGTTCAAGCTCTTTTATCATCTGAAACTGGTTTTTGTAAGCAGTGTTTTGTTTCTGGTAGTTTGCCAATGGCGTTTGCGGCAAGAGCAGGTTTTCTGCTTTGAATGTCTGGAATTTTACAGCATCTGCGTCTGCTTTTTTTGCTATGTCAATCAGAAGCTTGGCTTTTTTTATGTCTCCGTTGTGGTTGACGCCAGCTTCTGCTATTATGAAGCAATTGCTGTCTGGAGAGATTGTTTTGTCAGCGATTTTTATTTTCATATTCTTCTCTCGATATTGTCATTAAGTAATGGTTTTGGGTTTTTCCGTTCGATAACGGATATATATGCGAGCTTGCTTCTTGTTTGAAGCCACATTTTTCATATAATTTTATAGCAGGTTTGTTGTCTTTGGCTACGTAGAGATAAACTATACTTATGTTTAGGATGTTAAAACAATATCTTAAGAATATTTGAATTGCTTCTTCTCCATAACCAAGGCCCCAATACTCTTTTTCCCCTATTACTATGTGAAGCTGGCCGTGTTTTTCATTTGTTTTTTGTTCTATATCAAGCCGCATAAATCCAATGGCTTCATTGTGGCTGGTTTCTATTATGAAAAGCCTGGTGTTTGGATCTTTTGTTTTGCCGGCAAACCATTCTTTTGTGCTTTCCAATGTAACCTGCTTCAAGCCGACGTATTTGTTG
>CAYJSO010000016.1:0-3145 GCA_964372795.1 uncultured Methanosarcinales archaeon | reverse complement strand
TGTTGATTTCCGGATCATTGGCCCATTGTACTTTCTTTTCCAAGTCGCGCTCCTGCATGAAGCGCAGATGGATTCTGCTGCCTGCTATGCAAATACCTTTTTGGTTTTCCTGATTTTGGTTTTCTTGAGAAGCGAGACTCATTTTAAATCAGCCAACGTTATAATGTCGAATTTTTTAATATCGTGCTTTAAGGTTTTATTTAATATTTTGCTTAGTTCGCTTGGAGCCAAACCCGGTTTTGAGCGCAGGAAAAAAACTTTTTCTTTTGTTATTTTTTCCCCTGCTTTTAAGTCTGATGCTGCTACGATGCTTTTTTTAACAAGTTCGCGGTATTGCTTTTCTTCTGCAGTAAATTCTTCTCTTTTTCCACTGCCAATGGCTTTTTCTACATCTCGCGTAAGTTGTACAAACTGGGCGAATTCGTCTGGATTTAACGCGGCTTCATGGTCTGTGCCTTTTTCTGCCCTGTTTAGAGTAATATGTTTTTCCAGTAAAGTTGCGCAGAGCTGAGCTGAGAGAATTGGAAGAATCGTTGTTAATGGGCTTTCAGCATCGGTGTGGTCAGCGTAGCCAATTTCGCAGCCAAATTTTTCTTTTAGTGCTTTTAGCAGCTTTAAGTTAATTTTTTCGAATTTAGTCGGGTAGTTTTGGAAGCCGTACATCAGGATTATGTTTTTGTTTCCAGCGTCTTTTGCTGTTTTAACAGCCAGCTCAACTTCTTCGAATGAAGAAGCGCCAACTGTAAGTATTAATGGCCTGCCTATTTCTGCAAGGAAACGAATCAAATCAGGATTTGACAGGTCGGGAGAGTGGATTTTGTAAATGTCCAAGTCGAGCTCTTTCATCAGCTTTGCGTTTTTGAAATCCTGGATTGCTGCTGAGATTAAAGTATTTCGCTTTTTTGCTTTTTCCTTTGTGTATGCAATCAGTTCGCGCCATTGCTTTTCGTTGAACTCAAGTTTTTTCCCTATTTGATAAGCGCTGTGGTAAGGGGCCACTGTTTCATCTGCTGAGAATGCTATGAATTGAACACAGTCAGCATTTGCAGCTATGGAAGCATCAACAAGCTTTTTTGCTTTTTCCAGGCTGCCATCGTGAGCGCAAGCTATTTCTGCTATTATGCATATTGGATGATTTTCTCCTATTATTTTGTCTTTTATTTTTATCATTGCAGCTTCCCAAGTCCCCAAGTTAGCGTGATATACTGCGCAAACTATTTAAAGATAACTTATTTTGGGCGTTTTATGGGGGATTCTGGGCTAGCGGAGAAAAAGGAGGATTCTGAAGGTTCTGAGAGTGCTGTTAAAAGTGCAGCTCGGGGTTTGAGTTCGGGTTCTAGTTCAGGTGAAGCTAAAGAGGATGAAGAAAAGAAGCTCTCATTTTCTAAGTTAAAAGGGAAGTTAAAGTATTTTTTTGGTAGGATGGTGGGCAATGGGGATAATGGGGCTGGTGATAGCGGCAGTGGTATCGGTTTTTTTCAGAAAAATTCCAATTGGATTGTGCCGCTTGTAATTATTATTTTATTGTTTGCGTTTTCTTTTTATTTGCATACTATTCCTACATCTCTGCCTTTTATTTATGAGAGGGCAGTTGCGAGGGCACAGGAAGCGCATCTTGCTGATATAGTTGCTAGAATTGATAAGGATTATCCAAATACACTTCCTAATATTAGGCAGTCTTTGATTGATGAAGCTTGGGAAGGGTATAAAAGCAAGAACAAAGGTGTTATTGAGCAAGATATTAAAACTTTGTCAGAGCAGTTTCGCGAGGAATTTGTTTCTCCTGAAGGAGATGTTTATCCAGTTGGAATAGATACTTGGTATTACTATAGGCAGGCAAATAATCTGCTTGAGTATGGGACTGTTGGAACTGAAGTGAAAGATGGGAAGCCATTTGACAGCTATAAGTTAGCACCGCTTGGTTCGGATATAGAATCTAGTTTGCATCCTTATGCTGCTGTTTTTATTTACAAGATAGTGAATGTTTTTAAGAAGACAAGCATGCTTAAAGTTTTTACGTTTATAGGCGGACTTATAGCTGCGCTGGCTGTTATTCCTGCATTTTTTATAGGCAGAAAGTTTGCTGGAGTTATGGGGGGATTTTTCGTTGGCTTCTTAGTTTCTATTGGGTTTTATTTCACGAGCAGACTTGCTGTTGAAAGCGGGGATACGGATGTTTATAGTGTATTGTTTCCTTTGCTTATTGCCTGGGTTTTTTTGGAAGCGGTTGATGCAGGAAGCTGGTGGAAGAGAATTTTGCTTAGCTTAGTTGTTGCCGGCTTGACTGGCTTGTATGCTTTTACTTGGGCTGGCTGGTGGATAATGTTTTATTTGGTTATTGCTACTCTGGGTTTGCTTGTGTTTTTTTATTTTGCAATTAGTTCTTTTAAAGAAAAGAAACTTGTTTTTCCAAAGAAAAAGTTTTTTGAGTTAGTAGCAATTTTTGCAATAGTTTTGGTATTTTCATTGTTTCTGGTTGGGTTTTTCACCGGATGGATAAATATAAAGATTGCTGTTTACAGGCCAATTGGGTTTGTTTTGCCTGAAGCTGTTTATACAACTGCTGCTAAAGTTTGGCCTAATGTTTTGATTACTGTTTCTGAGTTGGAAGGACAGTCTTTTTCTGACGTTGTTAATACTTTAGGGGGGGCAAGAAGTTTTGGCTTGAATGTATTTTTTCTCTTGATGGCATTTGCCGGATTGCTTTTAACTCTTAGGAAGAAAGATGAAAACGATAATTTTGATTTTAGCTACTTTGTTTTATTTGGCTTGTGGCTTGTTGTTACATTGTGGGCCAGCACAAAAGGACAAAGATTTACTTTGATTGCTGTTCCTGCAGCAAGCATTTGTGTTGGATTGTTTTTTGGCTGGGCTTATAACTATTTTAGCGAGTGGCTTAGCAAAGCGCTGAGTTTTCGTAAGGTTTTTGCTGAGGCGCTTGTGTTTTTAGTGATTGTTATAATTTTGTTGCCATATTCTTTAGCAGCTTTTAGCACAAGTTTGCAATTTGGGCCTATTACAAATGACGCTTGGGTTGAAGCACTTACTAAAATAAAAGAGAATAGTAATGAGAAGGCGATTGTAACGAGCTGGTGGGATTTTGGGCATTGGTTTAAAGCGATAGCAGACAGGCCAGTTACATTTG
>CAYJSO010000015.1:0-12441 GCA_964372795.1 uncultured Methanosarcinales archaeon | reverse complement strand
TGCTTTATCTCTTCGGCAATTGAAAAAACCTGCACGCATTCATCCTTATAAACAGGAAAACACCCGGCAGCCTTATCTTTTAGCTGGCTAAACAGCTGAGGATCGGCCAAAAGTGAGCATATATTTTTCGCAGGATAGCTTCCAATAACCTTCTTCGTCCTCTCGCCATACAAATCTGCAAGTAAATTAATCCTCCTAAAAGCCTTTCCCATGTTGCACCTGTAAGAAACTGCATCATCGCTGAACATCGCAGCATAAAAAGCTGCATTCTTCTCATCAAAACTTGCAACCACCTCAACAGCTTCTCCATAAGCAAAATTCCCCCCATTTTTCCTAAAAAACGTTGCTGACGTTGGCGCCAACTTTACTGCTGTAACCCTATCATCCGGCATTCCTTTTACACTAACAGGCAAACTGCTCGGCACTTCAGTCAAGAAAATCAACTTAACAAAAGCAGTATTAACCTTAAAAGCATCGTTAAATGCCGATAAACTAACATATTGGAAATTAAACTTATCCGCAACATCTTTCTCAATCTTGCTCTTCATCTCAGTCTGCCTAGGATCATAAACAACAATATAGCTTACATCGCTGCTTCCAACAAAAAGAAAATTAATTACTTTAAACGGCATGTTAAAATCTAATGTCCATGTTATTAATTGAGAAGTCTCAACAAAAGACGGAGCAAAGAATGGCTGATACTGAATTTCCCTTTTAATATTGCTTCCTCCGACCCTATATTCAGAATAGCCTGTATCATCACACTTAAAAAACAACTCCAGCTCAGGCATATCAATAACATTTACTGTCTGCTCGCCTAAGGAAGCGCCTGTAAAAATGCCTTCAAGCTCGCTAAGAACAGTAACAGAAAGTTCCTTCTCCGATATCGACTTCTGCTTGACAACAACTCCAATAAAAAATAGCAAAATTATTGCTCCCGCTATAAAGATATAAATCCAGTGGAATGGCACGTCAAATTGGCCCTTCTTCATTTTATTTGCTTCTTTTTATCTTTGGTTTTAATTTTTAATTTTAACTTTTTAATCTTAATTAATTTCTTGTTTTTTATTTTTATTTTACTTTATTTTTTAATTTTAATTTATTTGGTTTTTTAACCTAGTCTCCACCAAAACCAAGAGGTCTCTTAACTCACTTTGCAAATTTAATATCTTGCTATGGTCTTGAAATAAATGTGTGGTCTCCTTTTCCCTCTAATCTTAAATTAACTCTTCCGCCAACATTATCAAAACAGATATAACCAGCATCATTCCCATCTTCAATCCTATTTCCATTTGTATCAACTTTAATTCTATATACTTTTATCGGCAGAATCCCAATTGGTTCTAAAAAAACATTTGCCTCAGCAGCATTAAAGCCGCCTGCATCAAAAGCTGTCTTCCAGGCATCGCAAATAATCGGGTTCAACAAGCCATTGCAATTTGCTACTGGCGGCTTATCAACATCAATAAAACAGATTTTCTCATATTTTCCCGGCATTTTCAAAGGGTGCTGCGCATTATAAACAACAACACTTCCATAATCAGAAGCAATCTCTCCAACAGCACCTTCTAAATCAGTCTTGAAAGTAACAAATGCAACTCTCTCTCCTTTATCGACAAACTCGCTTATAGCTCTGTAGCCAAAAATAAGTATAACTGCAAAAATTATTATCGCCATAATATAAGTAAAAACATGACTCACTTGGCCTTTTTTCATAATAATCACTTCAACCCATTCAACCAACCACATTTACTAACCACTTTGCTTTCCTTCCTTATTTCCGCTTTCTTTTCTTTTTACTTTCCCTTTTTATTTTCTTTTCCTGGAAACTCTTTTCTTTAACTTCTCAAACGTCCCTTCACCCTCGTGCTCCTTTACCACTTGCACAAGCTGATCGAATATGCTCTGCAGCTCTTTCTCCCCCCCCTTGCCAACCAACTCTTGAATGCCTTTCCTTCTCCCCCCAGCCTCTTTTCCAAGCTTCTCCAGCCTTTCAAAAACACCCTTTTCCTCTTCACTTAACCTGGCACTTATGCTTCTCTTTTGCGCAGCATATTTTCTGGCTAACTCTCCAAGCTTCTCGACATCAGACTTCTCTTCGCTTCTGATAACTCTCGCAAGTTCCGGCAAAGGCTTTGCTTCTCCCTTAGTTTCTCTCTTTACTTCTCCCCCTCTACCGCTAACACCGCCAAAACCAAACGCCTCAAACACCTTCCTTCTTTTCTCTGCCTCAGCCTTCTCCTCCACTATCTTGCGCCTCTCAAAAACTTTTCTAAACTCCCCATATTTTCTGGCTTGCTCAGCTTGTCTCGCGCTAACTCTTGCCCGCACTGCACGCTCCTGCGCAACATAAGGCTGCTCAGCAACCTTTTCTTTTCCAAACTTTGAAACATAAACCAAATAACCCCCGCCGCCAGCAACTAAAAGCAAACCCAACACCAACAGCAAAACAGGCAATACTTTAGAGCTCGGCCTGGAACTCGCATCAACAGGATTGGTTCCAGCATTTAACTCTTTTTTATCATTCCATCCATCTCCATCAGTATCTTTTTGTGTAGGATCGCTTGGCATTCCATAAATTTTCTTCACATTATACTCCTCTAAATTATTCAGGCCATCACCATCTAAGTCCTCATTTGGATCGCAATTCCCTCCGCAGAACTTGCTCTCAAACGCATCATCCATCCCGTCTCCATCTGTGTCTCTTTCACTTGGCCCGCAGCCCTTAGCATCCACGCTAGCTCTCTCAGCAAACGGCGTATTCCTGCAGCTATCGACATTATCAAACACACCATCCTCATCGCTGTCAGAAGCTACGCAAGGATCAGTCCTCTCCTTATACTCATCAAAGTTCACTGCTCCATCGTTATCATAATCTTCATCTCCATCTTCAACACTATCTCCATCAGAATCTCTTTCATGCAAATCCAGCTCGCATTCACTGGCATCGTGCCTAAACTCAAAGCTATCAGGCAGCCTGTCTCCATCAGTATCCACTGTTAGCTGTAAAGCAGAGCAGCCATCAACATCGACTTGCTCTCCAAAAGCAGTATCTGGGCATTTATCAAGTGCATTAACAACCCCATCGCCATCCCCATCTAATCCGCGAGCAACAGCAGCTACATTGCCCAGAACGCAAGCGCTTTCATTCTTCGCTGCAACAAAACCATCGCTCACTACCTCAACCCCTGAATTTCCAGCTTCGTCCATCGCTACAGCTTTAATGAAATATTCCTTTCCTTCACTCAAATTTAGGCCGGTAACATTCAGACTATTGCTGAATGCTGTTCCATTTGCAACCTGTAAATCATCAAACTTAGCAAACAACCTATAATCATAACTCTTCACGCTCGAAACATTATCCGTTGAATTAAACACTAAGCCAACTTTGCCAAGCCCGCAAGAAGCGCTTCCATCATCTATATACAGCAATTCAGGTGGCGTTAAATCAACCTTAAAGCTCACTATATCTGTTCTAATTACTCCAGTAGAAACAAACTTGCATCTCACATGGAAACTATAAGCTCCTTCAGTTAAATTAGCAACAAATTGAGTATGATTAATTCCTCCTGTGCTGTTAAACTTAATAAAATCCTGCTCTTTTAAATTCTCGCATATCGCATCTCTGTTCGTCCTTAAACTTAAGAAAGCACTAACATTATTTATCGCTCCGCTTGGCTTCTTATCAACAATCGTTCCGCTGGCAGAAAAATCAACAGAGAAGCTGACAGCTGCAGCAGAAGATAAATTCTGTGCCCTGTTCATACAAACGACATTATATGTGTGGCTTTTTCCATCATCACTTGCGCTCAAGCCAATCGTAGCAACATTCCTAGCTCTAAAATCAGCGCCATCGAACCCGGCAAACTTCCCAGACATCGCAGCAAAGTTTGCAACTTTATCATACTTGCATATTGTTTTATCATCCGTTTCAGCAATCAAATCAACACTATTTCCTTGAATAACTTGCGATGGATCAGCAAACAAATTTACTATTCTCGGCGCACTAGGATCATACGCCAACTCAAAAACCTCACTAGGAGATATTCTTCCACTCTGCGCTTTGCATTTAACAAATATATTCATGGAATTAACTTTCTCAGGAAAATCAGGCAGCAGCTCTGTAAATCCTTGCTTTTCAAAAAGGAAAGGATTAATTCTAGTAAAAGTATTCGCCTGGCTTACTAATTTGTCAAAATCAAAGTCTGCAGCCGCCCATTTGCAGCTCTCGCTTGGTATCAAAGTACCAATAGCTAAATCAAAAGTTGCAGAATCACTAACTCCAAACTTTGGTTTAACAAGACTGATTCCAAAGTCCTCGGCTATTGTTATCTTCCCGCACTTCTTCAACTCTTGAGCCCCGGCATTATCAGCTGAAAGGAAGCATATTCCAGAATCATTCTTTACAATTCCTGGCACAGCTGTAACTGTTGGCAAGCAATCTCCGCCTGGATTAGTAAAGCAATGCTTAGTAACATTACATCCAAATCCATTAAGTGGCAGATCGTTGCACACGAAACTAACGCTGGCATTATCTTTTATCTTAGCTTCCCAGCCGGAAGTGCTGTACGCCTGCACCAAACCTTCTCCAGTAGTGAACTTTATTGTTGTAACTGGAGCAAGCTCATCTATTGTAAATGGGATTATCTTTTCATGCAGCCTTTGTGCAGGTCCCAATTCCCTGCACTTGACTTTCCATGTAAAGAAAAAAGTGTTTGTAGAGAATGTTTTCTGGGTTGAAGCATGTATAAAAAAGTTATTCGTGCTCATGCCCTCAACAAGATTATTTCCATCGAACAGCTGGCAGCTTGCTTCATTTGAAGTATTAACAACAAAACTGAATGTTGTCTGCCTGGTTGCCTTCGGTGGAGAAATTATATTGACAAAACCTATTGCATCCACCTCAATTAAATCCAAAACGCTTGCGGCAGTATTCCCGCCATCATCGCTGCAGCTTATCTCATATTTATACAAACCGTCTGCTAACCCGCCATAAGCCAAAACGAAAGAGTCGCTTCTATTCCCAGACAGCTGCGAGGCAAAATCACCAGTATTATACGACCTTAATTTATCAGAACATCTCGCTTGCTCATCAAGCCCTATGTTGAAAATCAGCGCAGAACCGGAAGCATTTAACTTCACGCTGCTGTTCAAAACTAAAAACTGCGGAGCAAACAAATCCGCAGTAAATCTCTTGCCCTTTATGTTCTCCCTATTGAAGAAAGTATCTTCCGATTGGAACCTCAAAATATAGTCTCCAGCTCCGCTGTAAATCTGCTTCAGCTCAGTAAAAACAAAATTAATCTTTGCTTCATTGCTGCTGTTGTAGAAAACAAAATTTGTTGCATTTGGCAGGCAAGTATTGGCCCTATCAATGCAGTAAAACAGCCTCTTAGCCCCATTGCTGTCAACAGCCCTAAACGCGGTGCTCCCAAAAGAAGCATTGACTGAAATAACGCTTTGCACAGCACTAGTCACAGGAGCAATATTGTCTCTCCTGCACTTATTAAACAAAACACTTCCTGCAAACGCAGCGCAGTCATCAACATTATCTCCATTCCCATCTTTAAAGCAAGCACTTGCAGCACTTGCGTTAGCATCAAACTTGCAAACACCCAAACTGCAAGCATCCGCCGAAGGCTGCAAAATGCCAAAACTAAAGCTTGCTGGCTTTCCGCCAACACATTCTTGCTGTGAAACAAAATCATAGCAGCTGCTGCCAGCAGAGCAAGCTACGCAGCTGTTCTGACCGGCATTTGCAAAACATGCTCCAAGCTTATCACAAACATTGCTGCTGCAAAATGCATTCTTAAAAAGCTGCCCACTAGCCGAGCACTCGCTGCACTTGTCTGTCTTGCTGTAATTCGATTGCACACAATATCCTGTCCCAAGCTCAACAGAAGAATCCACCCACTCGCAATTCCCAGCCACGCCTCCAACCAAGCAATTGTTTGTCAAGCACGCATCCTTGCCCTTATAATCAAAGCACGATCTTAAATTTACGCAAGACAAGCATGCATCTACAACAGTATTTGTTCTGTCAAAATAACAGAAATTCTCATACGTTTTCTTAACATTATTAAATGCCCCATAGCATTGCTCCCTGTTAAACCACAAACCAAATGGATTGGCATTCTGTGCTTGAGACGAGCAGATTCCGGCATTCTTGCAGAAAGTATCCCCAGCCACGTCTGCTCCAGCGCAAAAAAACTCAGCTCCCAAAATTGAACAGTCTGCTGGGTCTGGTCCAAGCGCATCAACAACTTGATTCTGGCTGTTGCAAGTCTTCCTCTGCTTAGCCCCCTGACAAAACTCAATAAATCCTCCATTCCTGAATTTCCCATCACATAAAGCATTTCCAAGTGTTATAACTGCAGCACTCGCATTCGAAAATCTCTTTCCCCATCCGTATACAGCGCACTTATCGTATAATTGTAAGTTCTCCCCCAAGTAACATTGTCATCCGGATAAGACGTAGGCTCTATTACGCCTTGAGCGACATCTAAGAAAGCAATCTGCTCGCTCTTTCCTTGAGTTAATGGCCCTGCACCTTGCACAACCTCGCTTCTATTGATAACATAGCCCTTTACTTCAGGACACGGCTTCTGCCACGTTAACTTTACTACTTCCTCTCCTGTAACATGATTTGCAGCAAAATTAACCACTTTCTTCGCCACAGGAAACTGGCACTCGGGCAGCAAAGAAGTTAAAACAAAATTAACTACCTTTGTCTCTCCTTTCTTTACAACAACATTCTTAACATCGCTTGGCACATGCCCTGATTTAGCAGCTGAAATAGAATAACTCTCGCCATTATCATCAGCAAAAACACTTATCGTATAAAAACCACTTGAAGCGGTGTGTGTGGAAAAAGCGCCGTTAACAAAAATTTGAGCAAAAGCAACCGCTGCTCCGGCTTGATTTGTTACCTGCCCGGTTATAGTTACTTCTTGCTCAGAAGCCAAAGTAAAATCAACTGCAGCAACTGCTTCGCTGGCATTCACAGCGGCATTTTTAGAGTTCGTTTGAAATCCGCTCTTGCTAGCCTCAACAACATAGCTCCCAAACTGCAGGCTATCCATTCTGTAATTCCCATTTGAGTCGCTTACCGCTTGCCCATGTCCGGCCCCGCTAGCTCCGCTCGCTACAACCTTAGCAGAAGTAATTGGATTCCCAGAGTTATCTCTTACACTTCCTTTTATTATTCCACTCCCAGCAACTTGCATTACAATATTAACTTGCTTCTGTTCGCCAGATAAAAGTTTTACAGTAAGCCTCTCTGTTTTAAAACCATCCTTTTTAGCTTCTATAACAACATCCCCGACAGAAACATCATTCAGGTGGTACGCACCATTAGCATCAGATACATTGCTCTTTGTAAATGCATTTACAGCAACCGCGCTTAACAGGTTATTATTCGCATCTCTCACAACACCAAAAACTGTTCCTGGAGGCGATGCAAAACTCGAGCAGCTGTTTGTGCACTGCACTGAAGTAAAAGTCGTATCAAACAACCCAACCCTATACCCAACCAAACTCTTGCATTTATTTGTAGCTTGTATTTGATTCAAGCCAAACTCACAAACATTTTCGTTTGCTGTGCTGGCATCTCTATCGCAAATCACACACCCGGTTTTGCATTTATCCGGCGTTGTAGTTTGATTAATCCAGCTTAGTCTGTCAACACACTGAGCTTGCCTGTCAACTTGTTGGCAGCTATCTCCGCACCAAGTTCCAGGACTAAAAGCGCAAACTGAAACATCGCTGCAAGAAACACTAACAAAAAAATATTTGTCCATACACTCTTGTGGATTGCCGGCTGCATTGCAAAAATTCAAAGCAGAGCTCTCATCTATAACTGTGCAAATATTTGGGAAGCTTGGCTCCGTAAAGCAGCCGGTAGCTGCACTTGCCACGCTCGCCATACTTACAAGCATACTTACAAGCAAAACTACTAAAAATAGTGAGAAAGTTACCACTTCAACTATCCTAAACCCTCTTTTTTCCATCTAATTTCCCTCTAAAGCTTATTGAACATATTATCTATTTAAATATATAGTCCACAAATCTTAACTTAACACTAACCAGCATAACTTAATCTCGCCTAATCTAAACTTAATACATATTTAATAACTTAATACATACTTAATCATAACAAACACTAACTTCACAAACTAACAAATACTAACCAAACCTTATTAAATCCTTTGACCATTAGCCGAACTTATCAGTACACCTGTCTAATCCAAAATTGCTCTTGCAGATTCCATCAAAAGTATTATCTGCATCCTCGTCACAAGGCAAAGCTTTAGTGCTGGCATCACACCCACAAACATCACCTGTATCTGCTAAACCATTCCTATTTGCATCAACAACTGCTGTTCCCTCAGGACAGAAAAGCTCGCATCCATCTGAACCATAACACCATCCGGCTCCAACAACTAATCCAAACGAATCCGCACCTTGACACTGCTCAGCCACACCATTGCACTGGTACAGCCCCCCATTAAACCCGCATTTCCCTGAATTTGCCCAATCCCCTAACTCAACATTGCTGTTATCATTCAACCTCAAACAAGTATTCCCTCTAACACCATCGCAGCTAATTTCCTCATTTCGAAATAAAAGAATCCTTCCTTCATTACAGCTTTGATACGCGCTAGGATTATTATAACAAACCAACTCATTCTTATCAGCAATTCTCCACTCGCTTGGATTTCCGCTGGGATCACCAACACAGCAGGCATGATTTGCTAAATATGCATTGCTTCCTTTATTGTATGGATAAGAGTTTGCATCACTATCATTCCTATGCGGCAAGCACGGCACAATCGTAACATTATTCGCAGCACTTTCTCTTTGCTCTCTTCCATTATAAGCAAGCAAAACATCTAACTGTACTTCAAAATTGCCATCATCACCTCCACCGCCATTCCAACCACCCCCCTCATCACCATCATTCCAATTATTCTGCTCCCTTATGGTAGATATTGCTGGCAAAGCATCCTCACATCTGCCATAACCCGGAAAAACCGCGCAAGCATAATCTGTAACTCCAGAACTCATGGCTTCCCATTCAAAAGTATAATCAGCAAATGGATCAAGAGTCTTATTGCTTTCGCTTGCATTCAAATAAAACGGATCTTCTCTAGAAACAAGGTTATCTGCTATATCTCCATAATCATTAGTTATAACAAACTTCGCCTCCAGTTTTGGATCAACAAGAATCCTCGTCTGCTGCCAATCTCCTTCATAGCCATCACTAGCATTAACCAACTGGCTATACTGTCCAGCTTGCAAATTACTACCATCTACTCTAAAACTCCCGCCTTCTCCGCTGCCTAAATCCCCAGAATAACTATAACTAATACTATCTTCATCCGGATCAACTGCCATCGGTACAACTAACAGCTCCTCGCCACGAACAGCAAGATAATCATAAACATTACGCAAAGAAGGATTTTTATTCACATACTCCAGCACAGGAGCTCTGTTCTCTCTCGCAATTCTAAAAACATAGCTCTTATTTCCAATAGATGATTCACTATCATTAAACACAAACACATCGTCCTTTCCTAAAACAAAAGGAAAAAACTGCACATGGCCTGCAATCAAAGAAAACTTCACAAGCTCTCCTTTAAAAGATTCTTTAAATATGTCCTTGCCAATATCAAAATCTAAATGAGAAATCTCCTTCCTGGAAATATCTTTTACCGCGTCATACAATCTCCTAAATTTTACTGGCACGCTTGCCTCAAAGCTCGCCAGCTGCGTCTCTGGCTCTCCACCAGCTCTGACAGTTATCGGATAATCTACTTTAACAGCAACATTCTCGCTGCCAAAAAAAACTTTGGCGCTTGGCTCACCTGCAACAATAGTGTACCCGGCTAAAATCTCCTCCTTCGTAAGTTTTTGAATGTCAACGCACTGCTTAACATAAGAAACAACATACCTTTCTAACTGGCTCTTAATGGAAAAAACCCCTTCCTCCAGAACAGGAAGCTTGTCTTCCCCAAAAATAACTGCCCCTTCATAACTAGGATATTTGCAAAACGCTGGCTCCTGCTCTAAAAAACTCTCAGGACAGGGATAGACGGGTGGCAAATTATTGGCGCTTGGCTCTACAGCAAAAGCTATCCTCTCTTTATTCCCCCCTGCACCGCTTCCCCCGCTTTCCTTACTAAACTCCCCATTAATCTCCTTGTAACCAGGTGTATACAATCCTCCAAGCTGCCCTTCAAATATATAACCCCCTTGCTTGCCAATTAACTCAAGTCCGCTTTTTAACCCGTCCTCAACACATTGTGAAACAAAATTCTGTATGTTTTTTGCTTGTAACAAACCGCTAACTGCTTGCTCTCTTTGCTGAACCAGTTTTTGCTTGGAATAAAAATTTGTTAAAAAAAAAAGCATCAACACTACAAGAAGCAAAACCAATCCAGCTATCATAAAAAGTGTAATTTGCCCATTTTTTTTACTTTTCATTTTTATTTTGTCTGCTTTCTTTCTTTTCTCTCTCATTTTTCTCTTCTCTTGCCGTCATACTAGAACTCACGGCAGCCTAAGCCGCGAAGTGAAATCCTGCCACAAGATCTGTGCGTCTTTATCATCCGTAAAAACATTCTGCCTTCCATCAGTAACGTTGCAGATTATGCTGACAGTGCTGACATTCTGCGTAATCCCCTTAAAAACGGATTTGTTTTTTACATACCTGCAAACATCTATGCTAAAATTCTGATAGCTCGCCAAAATATACTTTCTCCCAGCAGTCTCCTCCTGCAAAGCATTAACCTTGCCGCCTGCCCTGGTAGCAATATACAGCCTGCTGTACAAAGAGGTGTGATTTGTAAAATTAAAGTCGCGCTGAATCTCGCTTCCAGTATCAACCCCCTTTATCCAATTTATTATATTCCTTATCGGATGCTCAAGAAAATTCAAAAACTTCTGTAGAGCATTTGGCCCATCAAGATTTACTTTATCTCTGCTGTAAATTAATGAGTTAAAACTTGAGCTGTACCAAACTTCCTTGTCATTGCTGCACTTCTTGAACTCCCCGCTCCCGCTCAAAGAATTACAATAACTGGTACCCCTTCCAACTGCCTGTAGAAAACTGCTTTGTGTGTCATCCACTCTCTTATTCAGAGAAACCCCAAAAACTCGCTTATACTTATTATCAAAATCATCATAATAATCCAAAACGCAAAAATTATTCACACACGTTCCACCAATATCAGGAATGCAGGCTTGCCTTAATGCCCCAACTCTCGGCCCTAAAATAAAATCAAGCACGTTTTGATAATCCACATCAATAAGTGATGCATTGTGGCTGTCACAATACAGGGTGTAATTCCCAAGATCGCCTGTTTCATTTACCAGCTTAAGTAAAGCTAAGGATACATGCTTTGTCCTAGTTACCCAATTGCTATTTGAACAAAAATTATCTAAAATAAATTGCCCATTTTCAATGCACTTCGGCGAATTGCCCTCTAAATACTGCTCTGGCTGATTGTTCGCGCTCACATTTCCCTCCAAATCAACCAAGCACTGGCTTGCAGTATTGCAAGTGCCATTTTCGCTTCTGTCCCATGTAAAAACTAACCCATAAGCAGCTGGCAAAAACATTATAAACAAAAAAGCGAAACAGAGAACAAGCACAACAACAAACATAATTCTATTCGGAAAACTACTCTCACCGCTCACAAAAAGCGTAACCTCTCCCTCTTTTTTCATGCTGCAAATTAACCGCCCTTTCTTTATAAATCTTGTGTAGCAAATAAATTAAAATAAGCCTAAAATTTGAAAGCAGTTGAAAGTAGTGCCAACTTGCCATCTGCTTATATTTTCATACAAGTGCTTCTTAAATTCTCATTAGTTATGCTCTCGCAAAGCATGCTCTTCCTTAATATCAAAACGAGATTAAAATAGCACGTATCTCTCTTGTCATCATTTTTTATGCTCGGGCAAAACAAATCATTATTCACGCTTAGACCGGCTTCAAGCAAACATTGATCGCCAATTTCACTATTAGCAAACTCTAAACAAAGATTCTTTGCCCTTTCTGGATCCTCCCCGGCAAGCTTTACAATATCCTCGATGACTTTTTGTTCATCTTGATGTACTGCACTCACGCTTTCTTCAACAACCCTAACCGAGCTTTCCTTTTCACTAACCTCAAACTGCGCACTATCCCTAAACGAAGCCCCCCCAACAGTAACCTCGGCAACCAAACTATAGCTGCCAAAATTCATGCTATGGGGCAAAGCTATCGAATCGCGTAAAGTAGCCCCTTTATCGATAGAAATTGCTTCCTCTTTAGAAACAATATCCTTCCCTTCAGCATCTAAAACAGAATAACGCACCTTCCCCTCACCAACCTTTTCTTCTCCTCCATTACCACTACTTACAACAGAAAGTGTAAATCCCAGCAAACCTCCTGCTTTT
>CAYJSO010000014.1:12133-12818 GCA_964372795.1 uncultured Methanosarcinales archaeon | reverse complement strand
GGAGTATGTTGTAAAAGCCGATTAATATTCCGAGGTTAATGTGAATAATGCCTATTATTATGCTAAAGAACAGGACTGCGAGTATTTCGACGCCAAAAATGTTTACTATGCTTTCAAGTCTGCTAATTAATCTTGGGAAGCTGTAGACGATTTCACTTTCTCCATGCTTGATTATTGTTTCTTTGTGGAAGCAGATGTTCAAGCTGCAGAGTTTCTCTCCTGTTTCTTCGCTTACGTGCTCAAAGCCAAGGTATTCTCCGAATACAAAGCCGAAAGCTATAGTTAGGATTGATGCGTAGACTAAAACGTTAAGCAGCTGTCTTGCTTCTTTTGAATTTTTGAATTTTTTCTTGAGCAGAGTGAATAAGATTAGGGTTACAATTCCATAACCTACGTCACCGAGCATAATTCCGAAGAAAATTGGAAAGGTTAATGCGATTAAAATGCTTGGGTCAACTTCAAAGTACTTTGGCAGCTCGTATAATCTTGTTAGAACTTCAAAGTTTCTAATTGGCTTTGGATTGTTCAACTTTACAGGGACTTCTTCTTGCTCTTCGCTGCTTAAATGTTCCTCTTCGATTAAAATGCGGCCGTTTGTTGTGTCTGTCAGGGATTGTTTTACCTGGTAAAGCTGTTTTGCAGGAATGAAGCCGGAGGCTATGAATGAGCTTTTTGTTGTTGCGAA
>CAYJSO010000014.1:0-12123 GCA_964372795.1 uncultured Methanosarcinales archaeon | reverse complement strand
CGGCAGTTCTGCTTTCATTATTTCGTGTTCCAGAGCAATTTCGTTTTGCAGCAAGAATTGTCTGTGTTTGTTTTTTATATTTGAGAGAACGCTTTTTAGGTTAGATAACTCGTTTTCTGTCTTTTTTATTTGTTTTTTTAGTTGGTTTAATTCAAGGTTTTGGTACTGTTCTAATGGCAGATTAATGAATCCTGCTTCATTTAATATTGCTCTTGCTTTGAATTCGTCGTCTTTCTTTACGAATAATGCAATTATTTTTTCTCCGTTTATTGCTGTGTGTTTCAGCTCGTATGATTTGAGCACAACATCCAGTTTCTTTTTAATTGTGATGCTTTCCTTTATTGTGCCTATGAATGTCACTAAGAATTTTATTTTTTTCAGTTCTTTTAATTTAATTCCAATGCGTTTTAATGCATTTAAGGCTGCTGACTTATTGTTTAGTTTTGTCAATTGCTCTTCATTTTCTTTTATTTTGTTTTTTATTTCAGATGTTTGAGAGTGCAATTGTTCTACTTGTCTGTTAAGGTTGGCTAGTTCTTTTTCCGAGAATGTTTTTGGCTGTGTTGTTTGCAGCTTGTTTTCTATGTTTAATGCCGATTTGATTGCTCTTAACGTTAATAGTGATTTTGACAATTGCTCTGCATTTGAAAGAGGGGAGCCTTTGTCCAAGCCAGCCAGTTTGCCTCTCTCGTATTCTTTTACATGCAGCAAGTTAAGGCTGTAAAGGGCGTTAATTACGCTATAAGCGTGGCTTTTTGAAGTCACTATTCTGATTTTTGTCATTTGTTCTGGGATTATCATTTTATGCCTCGATTTCTCGTGTCTCGCTTTCTCCTGAGAGAATCTGTTTTACTACGAATTTGGCTGCTTTTTCTATGTTTTTTTGAGCTTTCTTTTCCAATTGCAATACTCCTGCGCTATAGCGTTCAATGGTCTTTTGCTTTTGCTGCGCGATTTTGTTCAAGCGCTGCCTTGTTTCGCTGTCAAATTGATGCTCAAGCTCTTTTTTCTTTTCTGAGATTAATTCAAGGGCTTTTTCTCTTGCTTTGGCTATTACTCTGTTCTTGTCGCGCTCTGCCTGCTTTAGAATTTCGTCTGCTTTGTGCTCTGCGCTCAAAATTTGCTGTACTAGTTCTACCATAGTTTGTCACCTGGTGTTTTGCAGAATTGTTGCATGGGGTTGCCCATAGAATTAGCGGCTGTCCCCTCATATTGCATATCTATCATATTCTTTTAACTCGCTTTTCTTTTCTCTCATCGGTTCTTGTTGTTTTGAGCGGATTTATAAAGTTTGCTGTTTTAGTTGGTGATGTTAAGCTTATTTTAACTTTAATATTTAATTAACTTTAATTTAGTTTAGCGTCGCATAATGAGTTAATTCTAACGAATTTTGGTAGGAGCTAGTCACGCTTCGCGTCGACACGTACCTGCTCCGCAGTCTATGGTCTTGTTTTAGGCGAGTTTGTTGGTGGTTTGCAGAGAAGCGTTGTTCGTTAAGTAAGTTTTTAAATCAATTGGTTTTTCTTAGTTTTATGCTTGTAAGAGTCCAAAAAATACTGGCTGAAGCCGGAGTTGCTGCCAGGAGGAAATGCGAGGAATTTATTAGGCAGGGAAGGGTTAAAGTAAACGGCAAGATAGTAAAATTGGGAGATAAAGCTGATTCTGTTAAGGATGTTGTTTTAGTTGATGGTGAAAGGGTTAATTTGGCTTGGAAGAAAAGGTATATTATTCTGAACAAGCCAAGAGGATTTGTAACAACGGTAAGCGAGCAGCATGGGATGAGAACGGTTATGCCGCTGATTGATGTGAAGGAAAGGGTTTATCCAGTTGGAAGGCTGGATAAGAATACTGAAGGATTGCTGCTGTTTACGAATGATGGCGAGCTGGCTAATAAGTTAATGCATCCCAGATATGGCGTTGTTAAGGTTTATAATGTTAGGCTGGATAAAGAGATTAATCGTGGGCAGTTGGAGAGAATTGTTTCCGGCGTAATTGTTGAGGGGAAACGTGTAAATGTTGTTAATGTGCGTAAAGTAAAAGGAAATGAAGTTGTTGTGGAGATAAAAGAAGGCAGGAAGCACATTGTCAGGAAGTTGTTTGAAGCAATCGGGTATAAAGTGAATGGTTTGAAAAGGATTAAGTTCGGGCCGCTTGAGTTAGGGAATCTGAAGGTTGGGAAGTGGAGGGAGCTGGATGATGTAGAAGTTAGGGTGTTGAAGAAAGCTTATTTTTAGTTTAGTCCTACTTTCTAGTAGTTAAATCAGTAAGGTTTATAAAGTGCCTTGCTTAGTTTTATAGCATGGCTTTACCATTAAGTGAATTGGGGAATATTGTAGAGCAGTGCGTTAAGGATGTGCAGCTTCGTAGGGCTTCGCATGTGTTGATTGATAGTTCAGTTGCGCCTGAGGTTAAAAAAGGCAAAAGTGTTCATCCAGCGGAGCTTGAAGTTTATAAATATGTGAGAGAGCAACTTAATAAGAGATTGAATAGCGAGCCGTTTGTGCTTGCAGCGGAGAATTTTGAGGTTTTTGGAAATCCTGATGCGAAGCTGAGATTTTATCTGGATCCAATTGATGGCACTGTTTATTTTGCGCGAGCAGGTGTTATGGCAGTGCCAGATGTCAGCATTGTGCTTTCTCAGGCTGATGGCAAAACTTATGATGATGTTGTTAATGCTGTTGTTGGGGATGTTTTTAGCAGACATGTTGTCAGCGCTGCACGCAATCTTAGACGCAAGCCTTATGTCAGGGAGCGAGCTTCAATATCTGCAGAAAGAGATGTCAGTATGCATGATCCTGTTTTGCTCAGTGATTTTTATTTTAAGCTAAATACTGTTGCAAGCTTGCTTGTTCCGAGCATAAAAGATTCCAGTAGGGAAGATAGAAGAGAATTTTTAAATCCGGGAAGCGTTGTAATGCAAGCGGTGCTTGTAGCTGATTCACAGGCTGACGCTTTTATAAATTTAGTTGGGCCCAAAGGAGATTTTGAGCTAACTGCGATGTACAGGATTTTAAAAGAAGCTGGAGGACATTCTATGCATTTCATTTCTGGCAAAGAGCTAGGAAGCGCAGTGATAACTGACAAAAGGGTTCCTGTGATAATGGCGAGAAACGAGGGGATTGCTCGGCAATTATATGATGGGTTAGAAGGGTTGAAGCCGTTTGTAGAGAAGAATGATGTTGCTGGGGCTGTGAGGTATGCTGCGGAAATGTTAGCGCGATAATTTAATGTGTTCTTTTTATTTCTACGCGTGAGTGTTTGATTTGTTTTTATTTTTTTCCTCGCCGTTTGGTGTGTACGCAAGTTTTACACCATATGTTCCGTCTGGCTTTCTTTCGAATGTTAGTGCTCCTCGCTCTGGCGGAGCACCGGTGTTAAGGTTTGTTGCAACTACCCGCATTAAACCAACGGACAATATACCAGAAACAGTATCAAGTGCTACGCGTTCTTCAACTCCCCCTTTTTCATCTGCCATGCTACACCCCCTAATAGGTAAGAGTTATCTCAGAGTTTTTAAGCTTTTCCTGTTTTCTAAATATTTAAATATTAGCTGCTTGATTTTGTTTTGTATGGGTGGAATTGCTTACGGCGAGGGAATGGATGCTATAGAGCATACTGTACGTAAGATTACGCATGTTGTTGGGCTGGGTGGCTTTGTTTCAGATTCTGATAGGGCTGATGTTGTTGGTGTTCTGAGACAAGTTGGTTTAACTGATGATCATCGCCTGACAATAGATTTTCTTGTTTCTAATGCTTTTGGTGCAACTTCTCATGGATTTGAAGCTAGCTGGTTTCTTTCAAGGTACGAAGAGTTAATTAGGAAGTCTGAGCAGTGCCGTGATAGGAAGGCTCCAGAGAATTATAAGTTTCAGCTTGCGCTTGCTCTGCTTTGTGCTTTGCATGCTGAGTACTTTATGCGCTTTGAGAATGAATTTAATACTTTTGCTGAAGAGAGGGCTGGTCAGAGAAATCTAGTTAATAGGACTTATGGTCTTGCCGGAATTAATTTATTAGAGCTTTCTCTGTCGGATTGGATGCAGAGAAAAGGAAGCTTTATACTGGCTTTGCGTGAGAAAGCAGCGAGTTACTGTGAGCGCGCGGTTGCGCTTGATGTTGAGAATGAAGAGTTTGTGCATCCTTCGAGTTATTCTAAGTTGGGGTTTGCTTATCTTTTGCTTGCTGAATGTTTCATTAGGCCGGAGCAAGCGCCGTTTCTTGAAAAGGCTCGCTTATGTTATGATATTGCGCTTGAAAAGGACGCTTCCGGTGAGGAAATTTTAAGGCCAGTTCGTATTGCAAGAGCTGCTGAGACATATTATCGTCTTTATGTTGTAGGGTCCTATCCCAAATATCTAAGGAGAGCGAAAGAATTATTTGATGCAGCATCCCGTAGAGCTGAATCAAGTGGTCCTGTTTTGTCCCAGAATTTTCTTGGAATAAAAGCCAAGGTAGAAAGAAGTTTGGGTAAATTAGCTGGGGGTAAATAGTAATATGGGGTTTTCCTGCTTTGTAAACATTTAAATAGGGGCGAATGTCAGATTATGTTGGTGGAGTTTTATGAAGAGCTTAGTTGCAGCGGTTGCATTGGCATTTGCTGGATGTGCTTCTTATATTGAGCCAGCTTCTGGAGATAGAATTGTTGGGGTGAGTGAGGCGCTTGAAGCAAAGGTAAGCAGAGCAGCAGTTTTTTCTCAAGCTGAAAGGGAAGCGTTTTTGAATGATCCGCAGAATGTAAACAAGCTAGCTGAGTTTTTGCTGATGAAAGATTTTTATCGTTCGCCAGTAGGAGAGGCGGTCGGGGTTGTTTTTCCAGATGTTAAAGAAGGGGTTCGTATAGAGGAAGTGAAGTACGAGCACGATCTTGCAGCTTCATTGATGGCTGCGCGCGAAGGAAATCCAACAAAAGAGGATATTGGCAAGCTAATGTCGAGGCTTAGGAGATTTCCGCTAGGGGGTGTTCTTGACGAGGTTGAGCATTTTCTTGAAGCGCATCCAAAAGAACATGCCGCAAGGCTGTATTTTCTTGATCTGCTTGAAGATTCAGTAGATGGAATGGCTAACCCCGGCAATATGAAATCTGCAAATGTGTCTTTGCTGGTGTTTCATACACATCCGACTGTTGCTGAGCACCCTCAGCTTTCTAATAATGACATGGAAGGCGGCCATTATAATGCAATAGGTTATTTTGCTGGAAAGCTTGTGCTGATTTCTTATAACACGGCTGCAGGAGTTGAATGGAGAAGATGGTATGATATAACAAAAAAGGAGCTTAGGTTTTTGCTGAATGTTGAGTCAGCTAAGATTCATGCTAAAGGTGATGCTGTGTATAGGGTGAAGACTGAAACAGGAGAAGGTCCTTGGCAGTTTGATACAAATATGAAGCATGCGTTCATGCATTTCGATATGGCTTCGAGTGAGAGGCATATTGCTAATGTCGATAAAGACATCGCTAACGCGCTTCTTGGAGAGGCTGCAAGCATTATGTTAAATTCTCTTTATCACAGGTTTCAATACGTTGAGTTTCACACAGGCAATCCGCTTGAGATCAGAGTATATGTTGATTATCTGCAAGAGCTGCAGCGTTTTATTCAAAGAGATGGCTTGAAAGTAAATGAGGATGCTGAGCGTGACAAATATTTGGCTGGGGTGCTTGAGCTGTATAAAAAAGAGCAGGAGAGAAGAAGGTTGCCGCTGCCTGAAGATGTTCCTGCTGGAGAGAAGCCGAAGTAGTTTTTTTTGTTTTTCCGCAATGTATTTAAATCCTGGTTTTTTCTTTCTTTTTAATGGGAATAGAAGCGAAGTTGTATGCTGGATCTCGTGGATTATCGCCAGAAGTCGAGAGAGAGCTTTTGGCTGCTTTAGATGATGTTAGGAGGATGATTGTTTTGCGCGATGAAATATATGAAGCTATCTTTAGAATTGCGGAGCGTTTAAGGTATTTGGATGCGTTATATGATTGGCACGAGAAAATAGCGAGGTATGATTATTTGAGGCTTGGGACTTCTCTTAACTAGCTCTCACATCTCCCATATCCGCACTTCTTGCACACAACACAGCCGGCTTCTCTTGCCAGAGTTGAATTGCAGTTTGGGCACTGTTCTTTTGCTGGGATTGCTTTTTGTGTTCCAAATGTGAGAACTTGCTTTTGTTTGCTGCCATACCTGTAAATTGTGACGCCTTTGCATTTTAGCTGGCAAGCTAGCTTATAAGCTTTCATTACATCTTCCACTGCTGCGTCTGCAGAAAAGTTAATTGTTTTGCTGACTGCGTTGTCGATGTATTTTTGGAATGCTGCCTGCATTTTTATGTGCCATTCTGTTGGGATTTCTGTTGCTGTGACAAAGATGCGCTTCATCCAAGCCGGGACAAATGCACCTTTTAATGTGCCTTGAGCGGAGACTTTTTCAATTAATTTGTCGTTGTAAACACCTTCTTCTTTTGCGGCTTCTACAAAATGCTTGTTTATTTCTGTCAGCTCTTCGTGGTCAAGAACATTGTGCTTGAATGCGATTGCAAACAACGGCTCAATTCCAGAGCTGCAGTTAGCGATAATGCTTATTGTTCCGGTTGGAGCAATTGCTGTCAGTGTTGCGTTGCGCAGGCGTTCTTTTTTCTTCAGGTAAATGCTTTTCTTCCAGTTTGGAAAAACACCTCGCGTCTTGGCTAGCTCGATGCTTGCTTTCTTTGCTTCTTCTGCGATAAATTTCATTATGTCTTCAGCTGTTTTCAATGCTTTGTCTGTGTTGTACTGTATTTTTAGCTGGAAAAGCATGTCAGCAAAGCCCATTACGCCTAAGCCAAGCTTTCTGTTTGCATGAACAATCTCAAAAATTTCTGGGAAGCTGTAATTAGACATGTCAATAACATTGTCGAGGAAATGGACAGCTTGCTGAATGCGGGTTTTCAGCTTTTCGTAGTTAATAGCGTTGTTTTTAACCATGTTGCCAAGGTTAATGCTGCCAAGGTTGCATGCTTCGTATGGTAATAATGGAATTTCGCCGCAGGGATTTGTGCTTTCGTATTGGCCCAGCTTAGGAACTGGATTATGGCGATTCATTTCATCTATGAAAATTATTCCGGGGTCTGCTGCTGTCCATGCTGATTCGCAGAGCATAGTGAAAATTTTTCTTGCATCTTCGCGCTTTACTGCTTTGCCAGTTCTTGGATTGATTAGCGCATAAGAGCTGCCTTTTTCAACTGCCTGCATGAACTTGTCTGTTACTGCAACAGATATGTTAAAGTTTTTTAAGGTGTCCTGGTTTTGTTTTATTTTAGTAAATTCTTCAATGTCTGGGTGATCTACACGCAAAATGCCCATGTTTGCTCCTCTGCGCTTTCCGCCCTGCTTGATCTGCTCGGTTGTTGCATCAAAAATTTTCATGAATGAAATTGGGCCTGATGCTGTTCCAGAGGTGCTTGAAACTGCGTCATTTTTTGGGCGCAGTTTTGTGAATGAGAAGCCAGTGCCTCCGCCGCTTTGGTGTATGACTGCAGTCATCCATAATGTTTTGAAGATTGAGTTCATATCATCTTCTATTGGAAGAACGAAGCATGCTGCCAGTTGCTGCAGTTTTCTTCCGGCGTTGAATAATGTTGGAGAATTAGGCATGAAGTCCAAGCTTGTTAAAAGCTCAAAGAACTCTTCTTCTGTGCGTTTTGTGTCTTTGTCTTTCTTTGCCAGTGTCTGCAGTTCTTTTGTTTTTGTTGCCAGCCACCAGAAATCATGCTCTTTTTTGCTGTATTTCTTCAGCAATTTGTTTACTTTCTCTTTGTATTTGTATTTAAGCTCAGCTAGAGCAACGTTATGGGCTGTTCTGCGGAATAATTGCTCCGGCGTTTCTGTTATGTTGCCTTTTTCGTCTTTTTTAAGATAGCGGTGCTCTAGAACTGTGCGTGCATTCTTGCTAAGGTGTAATTTTGCCATTGAAAAGTGGTTAGCCGGCTACCCCTCCTTTTTAGGAACTAATACAGTAAAATTTATATATCTTGCCTGAGGATTTAGCTGTTGTTGTGGGTTGGTTTTGTTACTTGGTAGTGGTTTTTGGGCGAAAGGTTGATAAATTAGGTGGGTTATTGGTGGCTTATGATGGGGGCAGAAGTTGAAGTTGATTTGGTGGCTTTGGCTGAGAAACTTTTTGCTGTAGGCGCAGCTAATTGGATAAAACATGAAAGTACCGAGACTACAGGGGATATCTTTTTTACTAAGTCTCGTTTGGATGAGGAATATTCTGGTATTGTAGATGGTAAAAAAGTAACGATTGGTCGTGTTACTATACTAGGTTGGCAATCGGAAAGCAAAGGTATCCTATCTAAAGACTTGAGCGATCGGTTTCCTGAGAGCAAGTTACATCCTTCTTATAGTATTGGATTAGAAGGCGATGAAGAAGGAAGTTTTAGATTTGATGAACGTTTTGGTGAGATCTTCAGCAGATTTCATGCGGCTTATTTATCTTATATGAAAAAATATTGGGAGCAGGCAAACGAAAGATGGAGATGGGGAAGAGCGGTTAACATTCCGCCTTGCATACATTCGCATTTGAAGTAGGTTTTATTTTATTGCTCTTCATTTGGGTCTTCTAGAGAGCTGCTTATATTCAATGCTGCTGCAAAATCTTCGAGTTTTCTTGAGCGTGCTGGATGCTGCAGCTTTCTTACTGCTTTTGCTTGTATCTGGCGGATTCTTTCGCGAGTTACTTTGAAGACTTTGCTTATTTCTTCAAGAGTATAGCTTCTTCCATGACCTATTCCATACCTCATCTTTATTACTTCCCTTTCTCTTTCTGTTAATGTGTTTAAAACCTCTTCTATCCGTTCTTTTGCGAAATAAAGCGTTGCTATCTCGTCCGGGTGCCTTTCTGTGTCGTCTGGAATGATGTCGCCGAGTTCACTGTCATCATCCTCACTGTCTACAGGTTTCTGCTGCAAGCTCAGTGGATTTCGTGTTACTTTGGTAAATATTTCTATGTCTTCTGCTTTTATAGAGAGGCTGTAAGGCTTTCTTCTTAGTATTTCCTCAAGCTGTTCTGTTGTTGGTTTTCTGCCGTCGTTATCTGCTGCAAATTTTTTGCAAGCATTTCTTATCTTCCCAACTTTTTCTATCACGTGAACCGGGGTCCTTATTGTGCGTGCATCATCTGCAACCGCTCTTGTTACGGCCTGTCTTATCCACCATGTCGCGTAGGTAGTGAACCTCCATCCGCGTTCCCATTGATATTTTTCAACTGCTTTCATCAATCCAGTGTTGCCTTCCTGGATTAAATCTAAGAAAGATAAACCCCTGTTCCTGTAGTTCTTTGCTACAGATACTACCAAGCGCAAGTTTGCGTCTGCTAATTTGCTTTTTTCTTTTTCATATTCTGCGAGATGTTTTTTTGCTGATTTTGCCCTGCGCTTGAAGTCAGCTAGATCTGGAATGTAGCGTGCGGCTCTTGTGCCCAGGTCGTGCTCTTCAAGAACATCTTCAAGAAGCTTTTTCTTTGTCTTGTAGCCGTTTCTTTCTTTTGTATTGTTCCATCTTTCTTCTGCTTCTTGTAATGCTGCGACGTAAGCGTCCATCAAGTTTAGTATGGCTTTAAGTCTTTTCGGAGGCATGTTTCTTATTATTCCAATACAGTCTTCTAAGGTGTGTTCAGTGTGTTCATCTGCTCTGCCCTTATTGTAAGCAGCATTCAGCGCTTTATATGATTGTGCGACTATTGCAATTATTTTGCCGCCTTCTTTATCCTCTTCGTTCGACTCTATTCCGTGTGTGTTTACTAATTTTCTTGCGTTGCCCTGCATGGCTCTTTCATATAATTTGAGAACCTGCTCGATGAACCAAGGAGTTGAAAGAGCTTTATAGATTCTGCCTAATGCGATATCTCTTTCTATGGCTTTTCTAATTTCTCCGTAGTGGGTAAGTATTGGCAAATTGCCTATTTGTGCCAGATACAGTTTTATCATGTCTCTTTCTGGTTTTGGTTCTCTTGCAATGATTTCCTCCCCATCATCTTTTTTCCCTTGTTTTTGCTGTGGTGATTTGTACACTGTTGGAATTATGCTTAGGTTTGGATCGTCGTCTATTGCTTTTAGAACATTCTCAAGAGTGTCTGGGTCATTCTTGTATGGTGCAAGTGCGGCTACCAATTGTCCTGGAGAAACGGTTTTTCTTCCTTTCCAGTAATTTACTTTTGCCTGCAAATCTTCTGGCAGTGCTTGCTCTTGTTGTGTTAGTTGAGCAGAATCACTAATTCTATAAACTATAGAAACTTCGCGCTCTAATACAAGGGCATGGGTCATTTGATTATTTTATACTATTACGTAGTTATTTATAAATCATTTGATTTTTATTAAATTAATCTATCTTAGAATTCTTCCTCATAGTCATACTGGAAATCTCCGAAGAATACTCCCTCAACTAAAGTTTCTGTCATGTCGTTTTTTGTGAAGAGCTTGTGGACCTGGGCGTTTTGCAGCTCGCGTTCTACGTTGTCGAGGATTTTGTTTGCTTCTTCCTCTGAAATGTTGCCTTTGACGTGGATAACAGCATGCTTTACTCTGTCTTTTTGGATTTTAAATAAGAGTTTGTTTGCCCCTTTTTTTACTTCGCTTAAGTCAATTTGATTTTGGACTTTTCCCTGCTCCAGCTCAACTATCTTTTTGCTTTCTATTATTACTCTGCTTGTTCTGTAGTCTCTGTATGTGTCTGAAAGCTTGTTTAACAACTTGGTTACTTTTGGATCCAAAGTCAGTTCATCGCTTAGAAAGCTTTCCAGCCTATAGTCAATATCAAAGTCTTCTTCCAAGTTGTATGATGCGCGGTTAAGTCTGTCTAAGATTTTGTTTACTTCCTGCAGGCAGCTCTTTGCGTCTTCTCCGCGCATTGAGAGCTTGAATCTGCCTAGGTTAATGTTTAGCCGCACGAAATTTTTTTCTCTTTTTGCTTGTGTTTTTCGTTCCTGTTCCTGAGAAAGCACTCTTTTTTCCATACGACGAGGAAAGTTTTACCCCTTTTTAATTATTTCGTTTAAGGAGTATAACAAAGGACATAAATAATTATGCAAATAGTAATGTCCTTTGTGATATTCCGAAGGACATTTGTCTAAGAACAAATGTCCTTCGTTATATATGTGTTTATTTTATTGCCGAGTAGTTATTTTTAATCGTTTTTTTTGTGGGGTTTGATTTAATTTTTTGTAGTTTTTAGTTTTGTATCGACTGCGGAGCATATCCTGTTATGTAATAACTTTCTCTTTGTGCGAAGCTATTAAAATTAAAATAACTCAAAACTTAAAATAAAAATTAAGCGTCGGATAATCATATGGCTTTAACAAGCTCTATCTCCTCCGCAGTCTTTTGTCTTTAGATAACTTTTTAAATAGAAAGTGTTTATTTCCTTTAAATGGCAAAAGAAAGAGTAATGTGCAGAGCATGCAACAGAGAGATAAAGAAAGCGGGTGATTTGATTGTTTCATGGTATTTTGTCTTTGTGAGGCCGTACCATGCTTCGTGCTATGCCAAGAATTTGCTTTCATTAAGAACCGTTTTCATGAAGAATTATCCAATTAATGGGATTAGCGGGACTATTGGGGCGATTTTTGCGGCTGTTATCGGGATTGTTTTCTTTTTTTTAGCTTTATTTTCTGGAAGCATTGCAAATCTTGCTTTTTATCTGATATTTGCTGTAATTGTCTTTATAACGCCTGTTGTGAGGCTGTACAGCTATTATAAGTATGAGAAGCCGTTGAAAAGGTAGTTATTTTTTAATTTATCTCATTTAGAATTATATTTAAATTATTTTACCGGGAAAGGTTCTGCGCTGTTTGGTTTTATGACGTAAACAGTCCAATTTAAGGTTTCGTATGGCTTTACAAGGTGCGGCATGTGAGCACTGCCTATTATCACTGAGTGTGTTCTACTTCTTGTTATGCGCCTGTCTGCTAATGCTTCAGAAGCTGAAATGGCTGTATCAAGCGTTTTTTGATTTCTAATCTCCTGCATTCTTTCGTATTCAGCGGCGATTTTCCTTATCTCCTCAAGTGTAGCTGTTAGTCTTTCTACGTCGCTTGTGAAGCCGCGGGTTGCAATAAGTTCATGGAGGCGCAGATCTTTTTGTTCTAACAACCTCATCGCATCTTGTTCCTG
>CAYJSO010000013.1:6281-12967 GCA_964372795.1 uncultured Methanosarcinales archaeon | reverse complement strand
TTGGTTAGGAATATTACCATATTTTTGAATAATGGGACTGAGTATGCGATTAAGAACTGCACTGGGATGACGGCTGGCAAGATTAACTGCACTTACACTTGGGATACTACAGCAAACGCAGACTTCCATAATAATATTAGCTATCTGTTCAGGGCGGTTGCGAATGATTCGCTCGGTAATGAGCGATTACTTGGTGCGTTTAATGTAACTGTTGATAACTTGGCTCCAACGCTTACAAATCCAAAGGCAACAAGCATCACTACTACAACAGCCACATTGGAAGTTACAACTGATGAAACTACTGATTGCAGGTTTGGGAGCAAGTCTGGCGATACATACAGCGAGATGACTGCCTTCGAGACAACTGGAGGCACTGCGCATAGCCACAAGCTAACAGGATTGACTGCAGGCACTTCGTATACCAGGTTCGTGAGATGCAGAGACAGAGCGCTTGATAATGCCGGAGATGGAGCTGAGGGCAACTTAGTGCAGATAGACTTCACTACGTCGTCTAGCGGAGGCGGCGGAGGAGGCGGCGGCGGAGGAGGCGGCGGAGGAACAAGCTCCAGCACTTCAGGACCGGTAAGCACTATTGAGAAGAAGCTATGGGTTTCCATTTACAAGGGAGAAGAAGTGATTGTGGCTGTTTCAGCGGCAAACCAAGAAAAGATTGGAGTAGATGAGGTTGTGTTTACTATTAAGGAAGATAAGGACATTTATGGCTCAACTATGGAGATAAGAACAGCTAAAGCGCCAAGCACAGCTGCAGCGCTGGGAGATGTGTTGAATGTGTTTGAGGTTAGAACAACAAACCTCAACCAGCACTTGACAGAGGCTAGAGTAAGGTTCAGCGTAGATGAAGCGCAGTTAGCTGGTGCAGGTTTGGCAGCGGAAGGCATTGCTGCATACAGATTGGTTGGAAATGAATGGCAGATGCTGGATACGGTTGTCAAGGGCAAGAAAGATGGAAAAGTGCAGTATGAAGCAGAGACGCCAGGGTTCAGCTACTTTGCGGTTGCTGCAAGGCCGGAAGGAGCGCCGCCAGCTGAGGTAGAGGAAGGAGCTGTGGAAGAGAAGGCTGGAGAGGAAGCAGCGCCAGGAGCTCCAAGCGAGGGAGAAGCTGTGGAAGAGAAAGGCGGAGTAAGCACATGGCTCTGGGTAGCGCTAGCAGCTGTTGTTGTGCTAGTTGTAGTGTGGTTTGTAAGAAAGAAGAAGTAATTTCTTTCTTTTCTTTATTAATTTTGTTTTTCTTTTTTTATACTTTAGTTATCTTTTTATAATTTAACTTTAATTCTACTTTTTCCTCCAGCTTTAATTTTGTTTTGAAGGTTTTAAGGGGCGTTTCTATGAGGTATTTTGCTTTTGTTTTTGACTTGTAAAGCGCAAATGGCCTGAAGTTTGTTTTTATTTCGATTACTTTCTTGTTTTTGTCAAGGAAAATAAGGCTGGTTGGGTAGAATACGAAGAAGTTGTGGATTGCAAGATGTTTTTCTTTATTTAATTCAAATAAAAGGGTTTTCTTTTTAGAAAACATTAGGCCAAGGGCTTGTTGTAGCGGTGTTTTGCAGATTTTGTCTATTGCTATTGTTTTCATTGTGTTTTATTGTGTTTTTGTTATGGTGTGGTTGTTTTAATTGTGGTATCGTCGAGGTTGATATTATTATACTTATTTATTATATTCTTATAATCATCTATTATATTCTTATTATTATTATTATTATTATCCTTTATTATATTATTAGTAAAAAGCCAGGCTTGCAAAGGTTATAATTGCGTTTAAATCGTCGTTTATCTGTGAGGAGCGGTAGTACGTCAAGGTTTGTCCTGAAGAAACTTGTAGGCGCTTTAAAATATCTATGAACACTACAATTGCATGCTTTCCGCAGACTGTGCTTTTTGATTTGTGGCATTGGACCAGAAAATTAGGCAGATCAAGGCTTTTAATGTAGGAAAGTATTTGCGCGTCCATTTCTGCCAGATTTGCAGTTATATTGGTCGCGAATGGACGATAGCCATACTTAAAGCCAAAGTGAGTTAAGTCTGAACTTACTATAAAGACAACGTTTTTGTTTACAGTGTTTCTGTGCAGGATGTCAGCGAGGTTTCTAAAGTCAGAGCCAACTATTATTGGAAGGATCTTGAATTGGTGCTTTAGCAGGTGCTGCATAAATGGAAGCTGGGCTTCTATTGCGGATTCTTTTCTGTGAGCTTCATTGTTTTCTTTTAAGCCAGCAGCTATAAGCTGAGTTGCCAAGTCGCGGTTTACTTTTACTTCTCCCAGCGGATTCTGCCAGTTTTCTGTTGAAATGCAAGTGCCCTGGTTTAGGTGATCTGCAGAGAGGAGAATGTATGTGTCTGTGTGTTTGCCTTGTTCTTGAGACTGTTCAGATTCAGCAAGTTCCTTGAAAGCCCAGGCAAGAGCAGGAGCTGAGAATTGGTAATGGGAGTGAGGAGCGAGAATTGCTTTTATTTTTGCTTTATTATCTGAGTGGGCTTTTGGCTTTTCCTTTGGGCCAAGCTCGTGCAAGAAACTAGCTTCGATAGCAGCTTTAAGCTCTTTTGGATCTGCCGGGTAAATCAAGCCAGCGGCAATTGGCGGTCGCATTTTGTGTTTGTGCTATTGTTTAAATTTATTTAGTTATTTTTGTGTTGTTTTGTGTCAATTGTTTATAATTGTTTCTGATTAAATTTTTGTTATCTTTTAAATAAAAACCTTTAAATACACCATTATATATCTTTTCTTTTTATGAAAAAGGAAGCGAGTGCAGCAGAGACCAGGGCGGCTGTGAGAGAGAAGCTTTTTAGCATAAAAGTGGTTGAGAACAAGAAAAATGATGATAGCAAGCGAATAAATTCTAATAATAAACTGAGCAAGAAGCAGCAAATAGTAGCTGAACTAAAAGAGGTGTATGGAGTTGGCAAAGACGCTGGGAATAGTGTCAATTAAAGGGGGCGTTGGGAAGACAACGACTGCGGTTAACTTAGGCGCAGCGCTTGCCGGATTTGGAAAGAAAGTTCTGCTTGTCGATGCTGACTTCAGCTCCCCTAATCTGGCTTTGCATTTGGGAATCGTTAATCCAAAGAGGACTTTGCATCATGTTTTTGAAGGCAAGATAACTGCGCAGGAAGCAGTGCATTCCTACAGCGAGAATATTGATGTGCTGCCCTGCTCTTTAATGGGGGGGAAAGTTAATCCGTTTTTGTTAAGGGATAAGTTAGCTCGCTTGAAGCACACATATGATTATATTATAGTTGATGCTGCGCCTACCTTGAATGCTGAGATGCTTGCCACTATTCTGGCCAGCGACGAGCTTTTGGTTGTTACAAGTCCGGATTATCCAACTTTAAGCGCGACGATGCATGCGGTAAAAGCCGCGCAAAAGGAGAAAACACCAATTGCCGGCTTAGTTGTAAATAAAATTCGCGGCAAGAAGTTTGAGTTAAAGCCGGCGGAAATAGAAGAAGCAACCGGAGCAAAGATTTTAGGTGTTGTTGGAGATGATGTCGGTGTTTTGGAAAGCGTTGCTGAGATGAAGCCAGCGATGCTGCATAAGCCAAGGGGCAAGTCTGCGAAAGCGTTTAAGGAGATTGCTGCTAAGGTAGCAGGAGTTGAGAATGATAAAGGGTTTTTAAAAAGGTTAAAGGGCTTGTTTAATTCTAAGTCTGTAAGTGTTAGATTGAAGTAGAGTTAAAGTAAATTTGTTTAAAAAAAGAAAATTAAAATAAAAAATAAATAATTATTTATGGCACTCTCTTTATAATATCTCCGCTTGCATTGTGTGCTAGGCTTGTGTCAACGTTTGTGTACTGTACTGATAAAGTTCCCTTGTACTTTGTGCCGCTTGATAACGCGCAAGCTGCTGTGTATGTTGCTTTGTCACCGTTTTTCAAATCTGTTGCACCAGTTGCAGCTACGCTACAGCCTGTGCCTGCGGTGCTTACTGCCACGTCTGACATGTCAAAACCAGCAGAGTTTTGGATAACTAGAGTTATTCCCGCAACTGTTGCTGTGCTATCCAAGCATGCCACTCCACTAGGCAGCGTGCACTTTTCCGGTAAAAAACGGTCTGGAGAAAGCACTCCGAAGTATGCCAGCGCGGCAATCGCAGCTAAGACAACTAAAATTGCCCAGCCGTAAGTCATCAAGAATTCCATTGCAGCTTGACCTTTTTTGTTCATATTGTCACCTCTTTATCTTAATTTTAACTTTTATTTTTATAGAGAGAATATGTGTGGGTTTTTAAACTTAACTGTTGTCGGGCTTATTTTTATTGAGCTTATTTTCTCTTACCTATCTTATTTTGCTAGGGGATCTTTTTTACAAGCTCGCCGGTTGCGTTATGGGCAACGCCTGTGTCGACTCTTGTGTACTGCATGGACAGTGTTCCTCTGTATTGCCCGCTTGCTGGGCTGCAGCTTATAATATATGTTCCTTGGTTGCCGTCTTTAAGTTCTGCTGGACCAGTTGCAGCTTCGCTGCAGCCTGTGCCTGCGACGCTTACAACAACATTTTGTGTGTCAAAGCCAGCGCCGTTTTTTAGAACCAATGTAAAGCCATTTTGTGATGCACCAGCGTCCAAGCAAGCAATTCCGCTCGGCAAGACGCATTTTTCAGGCAGGAATTTTGAAGGGGAGAGAACACCATAGTAAGCCAGCGCGGCGATTGCGGCTATTACAACCAGAATCGCCCAGCCATAGGTCATCAAGAATTCCATTGCAGCTTGGGCTTTTCTTTGCATCTTATCTGCCTCTTTTAGTATTTTACAATAATTTGTTTATTTAAGTAAATTCTTATGTTTTATAAATTTATCTGTTTATTGTTCTCTTTTTATATTATGTGAGCTTATCGTAAATACTCTTTTAGTTTATGGTGTAGAGCCTCCTGCTCCGATAATTGGCTCAAAAAAGCCGAAGTTGGCCAAGATTCCTGCTATAGCCAGTATAAGAAGAAAGCCAATCAGGTAGACAATCAGGTAAAGTTTGAACGGGGTTTCGGTTGCGGTCATTTTGTTTGTTATATTTGTGTTTATGGGTTTATTTTATAGGTTTATGATGCTTACTTTATAATTTTTATTTTATAATGCGCTTAGTCAGCTTTTTTGCTTTATAATTTTACAGTTTTATCTTCTTATATTATCATTTTATTTTCTAATATTTTGTTATTATTTTTAATTTTGATTTGTTTTGTAATACCCTATTCTTACTTTTCTATTTTCTTTACTTCTGATTTTTTCTTTAATTTTTAAATCTTTTCATCCTAATACCGAGCCTAGCGCGTTTCTTATGAAGCCGAGAGACAATAGGTAAATCGCTAGCGAAGCAATTATGAATGTTGGAATGTACTTCATGCCGTCTTTTGCAGTTCCTTTTTTGATTATTGCTATCATTAAGGCGCTGAAAAATGAGGTTATTGTGAGCATTATTATTGCAAATGTCTTGAAGTCGCTTGGGTTGATTGCAACATTGCTCAAGCTGAAAATGCCTGCGCTTGATACACTTGCTGGTATATCTATAGATGAGGTTATTGTTCCGAGGATGACAAGAAGCTCGTGAGATAGTGCGAGCAGTATGGGGGCACCCACTACAACAGCAACCGTTATGAATATGACATAGGTTGTAACATTAGCAGACATTTCCTTTTGCAGGATTCTTGTTTCCTGTATGTTGTTTGCAACTTTGTTTAATACCTCTCCAAGTTCGCCGCCTGCTTCCATTCCTTCTACTAAAAGGTTAACAGATCTTTTAAGAAGCTGGGAATCGTACTTGTCTGCGAAGCGGTATAATGAGGTTGCAAGGCTTTCGCCGGACATTGTTTCTTTTGCCACTGTTTCGATTTCGTTTGCAAGCACACCAAATCTTGGACGAACAGCATACCATAATGCTTTGTCGGGGGTCATGCCAGCGCGTATGTTTGCTGCTGTCAGCTGAAGAAAATCCGGCAGGACTTCTTCTATGCTTACACGGCGTTTGTAAATTCTTAGATCAAGGATCAAGTAAAATATTAGCCATGAGGCAAATAGAACCAGAATGAAAATAAGCGTCCATAGGAAGAATGCAATTACCGTTACATAAACGAGCGGAAATCCGCCGGCAGCAGCTAATGTGTAGGTGATGTAGAATGATATTGCCAGATTTATTGCCATTGCTATAAAGAATATTCGCTTTGCGAGAAGATGTTTTTCAATCATTAATCCTGCTTTTTCAACCGTTTTTTCCAGAAGTTTTTTTGCCATTTTTTATGTTTTTTTTGGTTTTATTGTTTTTTATTTTTGTTTTTATATATTTGTTTCTTTATTATTACTTTGATTAATTTTGATTTTTTTTATTTTATTTAGTTTAATTATTTTTTGTTGAATTTAAATTTTATAGTTTTAATTTATTTTGGCTCTATTTTATTTCTGTTTTTCTTTTTTTTATTTAACTTTATTTTTTAATTTTTTATATGTTTTGTTTATCTATTTTACATATTAACTGCGGGCCTTGCGCTTTTGACTATAGCCAGGAAAATGAACTGCAGGAAGCCGAATGCGAGGGCGATCACTATGAGAACCGTCAAATCCAGCTGTACTGCTACGAATGAAGACAAAACTACGAGCATAGTTATTCCAAGAGATGGCATTATTACTGCGACCATCATGTAAAACATTGCAAGAGGATTTAGTTTGCGCCCATATCTGCGCACTTCT
>CAYJSO010000013.1:0-6181 GCA_964372795.1 uncultured Methanosarcinales archaeon | reverse complement strand
CATCATGTAAAACATTGCAAGAGGATTTAGTTTGCGCCCATATCTGCGCACTTCTATGAGATGCTCACGGCTAATCTGCTCTATAACTTCTTTGAGAGATTGGGCTATGTCTGAGCCTGTCTTTAAGGAGTTTAATATCTGCCATAAAATGCGGCGCAAGTCCTGAGATGGAGAGAATTCAATTGACTCGTTGAGCGCTTCTTCTATGCTTGTTCCTGTGTCTATGTCGTCTATCAGCTCTTTGAAGTATTTGCCTATATATTGAAAGTTTTTGCTTATGCCACGTAAAGCTTCGTACAATGAAATTCCACTGTCAATTTCAACTATAAGGTATCTGCCGGCGTCTATAACCTCCCTGTTTATCTCGTGTGTTCTGCGCAAGGCTTTTACATCCGGCAGGCGCAGCATGTAGAGAAACATAGTTACAAATACAATGGGAGCGAGAATTGCCACAAGTTTTAATACTATATCTTGCCGGGAAAAAAAACCAGCTATTATAAGAAGAATTCCTGTTGTCATGTAGAATGTTGAGAAGAATGTTTTTCTTATGAATTCTTCTGGTTTAATATCCATGCCTGCGAGCCTTAACTTAATAGGCAGCCCGGGCATGCTGTGGGCAATCTTTTTGAATAGTTCAGTAACCATGCTGTTTCACTTTTTTTTATTGTTTTGTTGTTACTTTTTTACTGGGCGGTTGAGCCTTATTTGAGTGCATTTTTATTTGATTAAATTTATGGAACATTGTAACAAGTTATTGATTATATTGATCATAATTATATTGATTAATAACAAATTATTGATTAATGGGAAACTATTATAGGCGGCATTATCTTCTGAGCATCTTCTGTTATCTTCTGGTCAATTTGCGCATGGACTCTGGCTGCGTGTAGTACTGCCCAATTATCTTGCCTACTTCCTCTACAGTGTCAATTTTCTTTTTAACAAGCCATTTGAGCACCTTTTCTTTTTCTCTAAGGTCTTTTTTAATCTGCCTCATCGATCTGCCTGTGTAAAGCTGCAATGTTTTGAAAAGCTCTTTTGAACGCCCTCTTTTGGCAAGCTTGTTTCTCCCAAATTCATGCTGCATTATTACGTTTGCATCTCCGCTTGGTGTTATCTCAGCCAATTGGAATGTTTTTCTCAATCCTGTTCTTCTGTTTCTGTACTGCACGATGATCATGCTAAGGGCTGGAAGCATGTTCTTCGGAACATTTATTGGAGGATTTGTGAGCCTTGTTATTGTTTCATCTGCATTGTTTGCGTGGACTGTTGCGTAAACGCTGTGTCCGGTGTGAATTGCTTCAAACAATACTTCTGCTTCTCTTTGTCTTCTAATTTCGCCTACTATCAAGCGGTCTGGACGCATGCGCAAGCTGTTGACGAGCAGATCAAGCATTCCAATTGTACCTTTGCCTTCCTGGTTCGGCAGTCTGGTAATCATGGGAATCCAGTGCAGGAAGCTTGCCAGCTGCAATTCGCGCGTATCTTCTATTGAAATGATACGCTGGTTAGGCGGGAAGAAATTGCTCAATGCATTTAGAAAAGAAGTTTTACCGGTTGCTGTGCCCCCCGAGATTACAATTGAAAGTTCATATTGAATTGCTTCCCATATGAGGGCAGCTGCTTCTATGCTGATTGTTTCGTTTATTATCATATCTGTTATTGTCCAAGGCTTGCTCGCGAATTTACGGATTGTTATTGTGTTTCCCCGAATGGAAGTGGGGGTCAGCGTGGCATTTACACGATCGCCTGTTTTTAAGTTTGCGTCCATCAAAGGAGTTAAGACATTGATTTGCCTTCCAACTTTTCTTCCAATTATTGTTGCATAGTGGCGTATCTGGTCTTCATCAACGAGCTTTACACTTGATTTAAGCCAGCCCCATTTTCTGTGGTATACCCAAATAGGTTCATCAGCGTTGTTGATTGCAACTTCTTCAAGATTTTTGTCGTGCATAAATATTTCTATGTCTCCCAGTCCGAGGCTTTTTTGAATTAAATATGCTGAGAGAAAGGAAGCAGTTTTTTCATCCGAGTCTGGAAAATTTTTTCTTACGAGCTCTTGGATAGTTTTTTCAAATCTTTGCTCCGCTTCAACGCTGTGTTTTGGATCAGTTATATCAATCATTCCAAGCTCTACTGTTGTAATCAGCTCATGCTTTATCTTTTCGAGAACAATGCGGGTTGCTTCGCTGAGGTGCGGGATGCTTATCTTGTATATGGGAACAAATTCCTCTTCTGCTTGACCTATTGTTATCTCCACAGGAATATTGTTTGCAGCAAATTCGTATTTGTCAAGAACTTTTGTTAATTTGACATCAAATTTATGAAGCGCCTGCTCTCTGAGGTCTTCTGATGACTCAGTTTTAGCTTCCGGCTGCGGTGCTGCTTCCTGCTGCTTTTTTACGTGCAGTACTTTTTTCAAGTAACTTTTCCAGTCAGAGACTGCCTTAGCTGCTGCAAAGGCTGCGATATCATGATGCGCTTTACCACCTCTTTTTACATGCTTCATAATTATATTTATCCTCTTTGAGCTTATTATTTTGTTTGGTTATTTTAATCTTTCTAACAAGCCTTTAATCGTTTTCTCGAAAAAGCCGCGGCGTTCAGCAAGAGTGCGCAGGTCTTTGTTTAGTGTTTCTATTTCCTTCTCAAGGCGCCCGGATTTTCCCGTTTCCATGCTCCTGCGTTTTTCTATAAGATTAGTGAATTTAGTTCTAAGCAGCTGTTCATTGCCGTACAGCTTGCTTAGGGCTTCTCCTATATGCGTGCGCTGCTTGAGAATCTTCTTTATTTCATCCGGGGTTTTTGTTTTGAACTGCTCGCTTCTTTCTTTTATTTTTTTAGCTATTTCTTTATGAAGCTTCTCTATCTTTTGCCTGCTTTTTTTGCCTTCTTTAAGCAGCTGCGATAAGCGCCTTTTGTCTTCATGAAGCTCTTTTTTTAGGGATTTGTAGCGCTCAACAGCGTTCTTTATCTTTGCCCTGAACTCCTGGCTTAGTCCGCTCTTTTGGCCTTCTAATTTGCTGATTTTTTCATCTATAAGCTCCCCTATTATTGCAACTTTCTTATCGAAACTTTTTTCATTTTGTTTTATTATGTTAAACTGTTCTTCTTCTATACTAAGGATTTTTCCTACGTCTATAAGCTGCGTTAGTGTTTCTTCGTAAGTTTTCTGCACCTCTTCCTTTTCCTGCGACAGGTGCTCGTCAATATTTTGCAATTTTTCGAGAAGCTCCTGGCTCATATCAATCAGCTGTTTGTCTATTTTATATTTTTCAGCCTCCAGTTCCTTTAGTTCTTTTACCTCGCCTGAAGCAATTTTTTGTATATCTGTCTTATTTATCAGTTCGCTCAAGTTTTTTATCTGCTCTTCCAGCTTGTCGAGATAACCAATCATGCTGTGGCTTTGCTCTTCAAATGTTGTTTTTTCTACAGCAACTGTTTTTGACTTTTTCTCGAGCTCTTTAAAACTGGTTTTTTTCTTAACAAGATAGACATTTGTAAATTTGTATTCTATGGTGATTAAGCCCTCTTCTTCCAAGAATGCAGCCCAGCTCTCTATAGTTTTTTCAGACACGTTTAGTTTTTTTGCCGCGTCTTTTATTGTTATAGTTTCCTGTGTGTTTATAATCCATAAAAGCTGGTCTACGACTGTTGTTATGTGCTGTGTTTCAGCAATGCTGCCTCTTTTTTATTACTTTATATTATAAAATTTAATTGAAATTTTTAGGGTTTTTAAACTTATGTTTTTTATTATTTTGTTGTTATTGGGTTTTTCTTATTAAGTTTATTTTTAACATACTAGATTTTCTACTTCATATGTTTCCAGGTGGTTATCATCTATTTTAAACCATGAAGGCATGTTGGTTATGCAGTTTCCTTTTACGGTGTCGTTGCCGAAGTACAGGTAGTCAACGACTGTTCTTGTTGTATGGATTGAGATGCCCTGGCTGCTAAGTTCTTCTGTGTTAACCAGGCTTTCTATGCCGTGTTGGGAGGAAGTGTTTATGCTGCCTTCAAGGCGCATTAGGAAATTTGGAGCATCTGCGTGTGCAATATACCAGCTGTTGTTGGAGTGGACTTTTAAGTTTGACGTGTTCGTTCCGTTTACGAAGTATGTAAAATTTGTTTCATTTACGATGTTGATAACGCGGCCAAACGTGTTTACAGGGTAAATGGGGTCTTCGAAGCCCTTTATGCTGAATTTGCTTGCTGCGGTGTGTGTTTTATTGAAGCTTGCAAGGTTATTTTTGTCTGTGAGGGAAATGTTAGCTGTTGCTGTTGACTGGACTTCCCACGGCGAAACATGCACTATTGTCGAGTTTATCAATTTTATTTCTACTATTACATCTATTTTTTGAGCCTGCTGTTTTGTCAGATTTATCCATTTAGCGAGAGTTGCGTTTTGTACTATGGCTAGGGTCGTGTTGTAATATGTTCCGTTGAAGATAGCGCTTTCGAATGCGGTTTCAGTGTCGTCTACATACTGGCCTTTGTCAAGTATGTATTGTTCTAATCCTAGAATGCCACGAAAGGAGGAAATGAACAGTGCGCGCTCCATGTCTCTTTGCATGTCCTCCAAGAAGCTGTCAAGAGTGCGCACGCGCGTTGCTATAGCTTGGGATTGCTGCATTGATTTTTCGGATGAGCTGAGGAAAGCTGCTATTGCGATGGTTATTAGTATGATCGCTATCAGGGTGAAGAATATTCCTCTTTTGCTTTTTTTTAGAGGGAAAGCTGCTGCCATAAGAGCTATTGCCATGTTCTTACCTCTAGCTGTGTTCTTACCTTTACTGCCATATTCTTACCTCAACCAGCGCCGGGCCCCAGAGACTTGGCACGTTGCTTATGCTTACAGTCTGGTTTTGTATTTCAAGCGCGTTTACGTGCTTGCCTAAGGTATTTTTTAATCTGTTTACAGCGTCTTCTCTTGCTTCTTCTTCCGTGTCAAATGTCTCTCCATAAGGCACCTGATTCGGTATTAGTATTAAGTAACTGTAGGCTGATTCCGGGATGATTTTGCAGTGTATGCAGTCTTTTACTCTCAATGTATTGGTGCCAGGCGAAATAACATAGCTGTTGTCTATGAAGAGCGTGCTTGGAGTAGCGAGCGCTCTTGGCGTTTGGAAAATAAAGTTGCCGTTGGACCAGGCGCTTACATTCTGGTTTTCCAATGTCGCAAGCTCTATAAATGAATGGAGAACTGTGCCGTTTACAAATTTGTTTGCTGTTACATCGTTGCTTTTTGTGGTGTTGAAAAGCTCCACTACATTTACGTCAATTTTTCCATATTCAAGCTCTAGAGGAACTCTTGTATATTCTAAGTCTATGTATGTGCTGCCGCTGGGATCTTCTATCGGTTCTGAGTAGAGTATTGTGTCGCCTTCCCCCCAGAAGCAGTCTGCGTACATGTTCAAGTAGACAGCCAGCACATTTGTGTTTTGTTTTAATTTCAGAGTTAAGTCATAGTTTTTGTTTATAACCTCATTGTTTATGTCTGTTGAATCGTTTATTAGCGCAATTGTGTCATTGCCAAGATAAATTCTTACATTATGAGAGTTGTTTGCGTTTATTGTTGAGCAGTTGCCCTTGCCTCTGTTGATGACGTCTTGTGGCGAGTAAGGTTCGATATCCTTAGCATGCAAATGAAAAGTTGCATTTTTAATTGTGACTCCTGCCGGAATATTGATCGGCATTACTGCCCAGGCGCCGCTTCTTTTTTGCCCTGTTTCAATGCTTTTTATGTTATCGAAGAATATTTTTTCTGAGATGGTTTCGTTTGCGTCGTACTGCTTTGTTGAAGTGTGCACTACTTCCAGTCTTCCGCCGGGATGCAGGTGCGCATGTCCAGATGTCTGGCTTTTGAGCGAGTACAGGATTGTGTTGTTGCCCGTTTTTATTTTATCTGTAACATTTGCTAATGTAAATGCCACGTGCGTTTTGTCTGTTAGGTTGCTGTCTTCTATATACAGCCAGTCAAATTTTGTTATACCAAGATCCTGGCCATTTAAGTAGAATTTCATTGATTGTATATCAGACACACCATAGTGTATTGAAATGTAGAGCTTTGCAGAAGTTATGTTTGCTGTAGAGAGGTTGAATTTTTTTGTTATTTCTACACCTTGTCCGCCTTCGTTGCCACTGCCTTCCGGATGGAAACGCAAAATGCTTGTCGTGGTTT
>CAYJSO010000012.1:3116-13142 GCA_964372795.1 uncultured Methanosarcinales archaeon | reverse complement strand
ACCAAGAAAAAACTCACAATATTGCTACACAACATTGCCAAACAAAGGTTATATCCAATAATTTTTAGTGGCTAAAACATATAAGTGCGAGAAACCCCTGAACACCAAAAACTACCTCACCCTTTCATACCTTCCCATCAGCTCAGCTTTTGCAGCAACATGCCCCTGCATCGCTCTCTCAATTTCTGCTTTAGTGCTCCCTTCAGGCAAGCTCAACACAGCATCAAGCGCATACAGCTTAAAATAATATCTGTGCTCTCCATCAGGCGGACAAGGCCCGCCATAACCCGTTCTTCCCCAGCTGTTTCTTCCTCCAGTGCCAGAAGGCTCTTCCCCTTCAGCAATCTCCTTAACATCCACAGGAATATTAAACACAACCCAATGGTCCCAGACTTTCCCGGCTGGCTTTATCGCGTCAGGATCATCCATTATTAGCGCTAAACTCTTCGCGCCGGCAGGAACATCAGAAATCTGCAGCGGCACAATCAAATCATTCCCATCGCACGTATATTTGCTCGGTATCTTCCCGCCATTAACAAAAGCTGAACTTGTTATTTTCATTTCGCCCGCCATTTCAACATTTTCAACAGTTTCCTCCTTACTTTCTTGAGAAGCGCATGCTGATAAAATCAACACTAAAAATAAAAACAGTACAAACGCACTTTTCATCATAGCCCCCTTTAACATAATAAAACAAAACAACTATTTTAATCTTACGGAAAATACAAGAAACAAGACTTACGTTTCTCTCAAAGAATTCACATATTTCAAATAGTGCGGCAACGGATTTGGATTATTATCGCTGGCATGCGCAAAAAGGAACAGATAAAACCTTTTAGATTTGCTGGAATACCAATTGCCACTTACTCCAGTGTACTTCCTGCCATCAAAATCAGCGCTAAACTGTTGATGAATCATAGGCCCATCACCTTTTGTAGTCTCACGCAACTCGCCTTTAACCAAGTTAGCAGTAGACGAATCAGCCATTAATTCCTCAAAAGTAATATCCAAAGTACTTTTTAGATCCTCCAAAGTCTGCTCAGTATCAACATTAACCCAGGTAACAGTAAATTCATTGTAATCGCCGTAATTTAATCCCCAGCTTACCATCCCGGAATATTCAGTAGCATCTCTCTCCAGAATGCCTTCCTCAACCAATCTATACTTCTTCGGATAATCAAAAGCAAACCCATACTTCGAAAAGGTAGTCATTTCAGATCCAGACTCAGATTGCTTGCCCATAAGAGCACAGCCGGATAACACTGATACAACAACCAAGAAAACCAGAAACACTGCTAATCTGTTAAATCTTCTTCCTGACATCCACAAACAAAAAACTGCAGGGTATTTAAATATTTCTATAAAAAGCCCTTGGCAAGGACTTTTGCTTTCTGGCAACAAGTAAATTGTCTCATTACAGACCTACGGAATTAAGAAAGCAAAAGCCCTTGGAGGGATTTGGACCCTCGACAAATTTAATTAAAATGAAGCCCCAGGGGGGTATTGAACCCCCGACCTTTACCTTACCAAGGTTTAGCGAACTTCATTAACGCTCCTTAGTGGCAAAGTAATCTTGCAACCACTGAGCTACTGGGGCAATAAATGCGGGGGGCAGGATTTTCATTTGTATTTTGAACCTGCGTATCCACTAAGGAACTGGATGTCTGCCCGAAAGCTTAAGTCCAGCGCGTTTTCCAGGCTTCGCTACCCCCGCAATAAACTCAATTAAATTTAGTTCATTTAAAAACCTATCCTCTGCGGAGCAGATATGGAGCGCAGCTCTTTACAATCATGCGACGCTATATTAAAATTAAGTTAAAAGTTAAATCTTAAAATTAACAGATAATTAAAATAAAAACTTAAAAATAAAAAAGTTAGAGAAATAAAAACTAAAATATTAAAGAATAACTAAATCATAAAGTTAAAAACAAAATAATAAAAAAACTAATACCCCCCCCAGCCTCAACCGCCTGCTTCCCTCTGACTTTATACTTATACAAATTCAAATGCGCTTTGACATCTCTGTACACGCTTCTGACATCAGCTGCAACTTCTCCTAGAAAACCTTCTTCCATCGGAAACCTATAAACCCATTTGTTTATCAGCGCTTTGACAAAGAAAAATATTGGCTTCTCTCCCCATCTGTGCTCGTAATCTGTCGTTGTCCACGCATCAAATATCATACTAACATCCCCTTCCTGAAACACAGTCGGCACACCATCAACTTCAACAGTGCTCTCCTTAACATTCTTCGCTTCAACCCTTATCTTCAGCATCAGATCATAATATTCTGTTTTCTTCTTCATTGGCCTTAGCTCAACAAAAAGCTCTTTTCCGCTCGGAGTAACAAACTCCTCGTACCTTTTCTCATGCCTTTTATAGCCCCTCTCCTCAACTATTCTTCCTATTTCTTTGTACAGCTCCTCAAAACTGAATATGCCTTTATAATTCAGCTCCAGATTGTTTACAACTAATCTTTTCTCACTCATATCAACACGTCCATTCTATCAGCCAATAACATGCGGCGCTAATATACCTCTTTCACGATACTTATATACATTCAGGAAAGACCTCATCCTCTGATAAATATCTTCTACATCTGAAACAAGCCACTGCTCCGCTTTCATATAATGCCCTTTGAATATGTACTTGTCGAAAATCGTTCTGATAAACCAAAAAGTAGGCCTGTCTTCCCATACGCTGTGCCTGTCGCTTTCAATATAACCATCAATTATAACCATCAGCTTCCCGTCGCTCAGCGGAATCTTCGCCCCGTCTTTTTCAATTTCAATTCTCTTTATATCGCTTCCATAAATCCTGATGCGGATATGGATCCTAAAGTAGTCGCTTAAGTTCTTGTAGGGAATTACCTCAATCTTAATGCTCCTTCCGGTAGGCAAAACCTGCTCAACATTCAGCTTTTCATGCTTATCAAAGCCTTTCTCATAAAAAAACGAATCAATTAACCTGTACAGCCCGGGCAGATCAAAAGGGCCATCATAAGCAAATTTCAACTGGTCAATAATTAATTTTTTTTCACTCATTTTAATTATCACCTAATACATCAGCGATTTTCCCCCATATAACCCGCATATTCATGCCACTGCGCCTGCATATCCAAATACTTCTTGATGTAGGCATGCAGATTAAACATCCTGTAAATCAGCATATCCCCCCACAAGCTCTCCAGCTCCCTTCTAATCACATACCTGTTATAAAATCTCCTCAAAGCTCTTGTCAGCTTATTCGCTTCAAACCTATTCTGCCAGTCAGCAGTTACCTTGCCCCTCATCCTAATCTCAAGCCTTGCATTCGTCAGCAATTTTTTCTTCCCGTTTCTTACAACCTCAACCTCAGTCATATCCCACAGATGAAACCACAGCGTAATCCTAAACTTAATGTATTCATTAACCTCAACATCACCATACCACATAAGTTCCTGCTCAGCTCCTTTTGGACTTGGCACTTTATGCTTGTACATTTCCTCATGCAGATAAAATCTGTATCTTTTGAACCAATCAGCAATAGCCAAATACAACCCATCCCAGTCAAAAAGCCCGCGATAACGTAGCGTTATCCATGTATTAGGAACATCAATCGTATCAGCCATAACAAGAAAGAACAAATCACGCTATTTAAAACTTATTGTTTTATTCAATAATTAACCAAAATCTCAACTCCTCTCCCAAATACCTCCCTTAACCTCTCAAACAGCGGCTCTTTGATAAAAACTTTCTGCTGAAATTTCGCGTTGGCAACTGCTTTTTCCATCTCCTCCAAAGAACTGTCTGCAAGCTGCCCAAAACTGCCGTTCTCCAGCAGCTCAGCTTTGCTCACCGCAGCTGCTTCAGCATCAACATCATGCACAACAAACACCTTGCTGTCCAACAGCAAAACTTCCCCATACTTGTCGCCATGCTTAACCTTTATCTTTGCTCTTTCAAGCTCCCTGCCTCTCTTACGCTGCAAATACTCAACTAAAAACTTTACTAAATTGTCGCTTCCCTGCCTTGCTTTCTCAATCTCCGGCTTCGTCAGCTTGCCAGAATCATAATCTTTCTTTGCTTTCATTATCTCATGCAGATCTCTTAATATGTTGGCAGGCACTTTTCCTTTTGTAACCAGCTCTTTTTCAAACTTCTTTAGCATTTCCTCATCAGAAACCTCCTCAACACCCTCAGCTTTCAGCACGTCTCTTACAATATTTGCAATCCTGTCATAAACATCTGCAATACCTTGCTGCTCCTTCACCGTCTCAATTTGCTTAAACAGCCTCTGAATTCTCGCAATATACTTCTCAGCATTTGTAAGCAGCTCGTCAACTTCCTTGCCAGTAAGCTCTTTCTTCTCTCCGTGCTCAATCTGCTTTCTAACTTCAATGTTGTGCTCCAATATCTTAACAAATTTCTCCTCAAGCAGCCCTTCTTTCTTAACAAAAATCTCCCTCATTGTTTCTGGAGTTTCCCTTGGCGTTGGCGGCGGCACGCCATACATCATCAAAGCAGCCTGGCTTGGCGTTAAAATTGCATAATAAATATCTTCCATCCCAATATCTTTCAGCTTGAATTTAATCCTCTGCAGCATCTGATCTCCTGTGCTCATGAACAAATCAATTGCTTCTCTGCTTGGCTTGATTTTTCCCATCTGCAGCAGCTGCTTCCACGGCATAAATATGCCTCTGTCATAAAATGGCACACCGTCTCTAAGCAAAGTAAATATTATTGGATTTGCCTCACGCAGGCTATCCCAGAAATCTGTTAAAATGTAAACCTGAATGTTTATTTTATTTTTAATCCCCGTAATTTCACCAGCCTCAATCCCCATTCCAATAATTATTGCCCTTAGCTTGTCTTTTAACTCAACTCTTGTCATCTTCTTCACATCAGTATCATCAATTACAACCCAAACATCAACATCGCTGCTTGAAGTTGCTTTTCCTTGCACCAAGCTTCCTGCAAGCACATAAGCAACAATATATTTTTCAAACTTTTTAAGCACCATGCTCTTATGAACTTCAGCTAACTTAATTGCCCCAAGCATTCCAGTATCATAAACAGGCGCTCCTAAAGCAATCATCTTCAGCAGATCATACTTGGCATCGTAGCAGCTCTGCCACAAATCGCTGAGCAGCAATGGATCCGGCCTAATTTTCTCGTCAATTTCCTTTGCCGTGCTGTCCAAAATTGCAATTAATTTATCTCTTAACTCCCACTTCGTCATCTTCTTTACATCAGAATCATCAATTAAAACGAGAACGTTGATCTTCTTCTCCTCCGGCTTCTGCTGTGCTTGCTGTCCTTGCGGCAGCTGCTGTCCGGGCAAAGGCGGCACTTGCACTGCTGGCCCCATACCAGGAACTGCGGGCATCCCTTGCATCGGCTGCTCAGGCGGCAGCAGCTCAATTCCTATAATATACTTGTCAAACTTCTCAAGAATCTTGTCTTTAAACTTGTCCAACTTTTCTTTAATCTCCTTTAGTTTCTCCTCTAATTCCTTCGGCAAAGGCGGCAATCCCGCTGGCATCTGCACAGCTTGCGCTTTTGCAGCTGCTTGAGAATGCGTTGCATGCTCAACCGGCGTTTCTTTAATGTCTTCTTTTGCGCCCTTCCCATCCTGCTTCTTCTTCCGTCCCATATTTATCCTCACGAACAATGATTTACGAACTATATTTAAACACTTATATATTCCAGCGAATAAGAGTGGGACGTTTTGGTCAGCTATGCCCGTTTATAAACAAAAACCGAAAGATTTATAAATAGTGACTATTAAGTAGTGACAAAATGGCGTTACAAGACTATCTTAGAGCAAGAGAACAGCTTGATAGAACAGTTGCAACGCGCGAACACATTATAAGAACTGCTTACGACGCTGGCTTATCAACAACAGTAGGTGAAGATGGTTTAGTTAACTTAGAAAAATTAACTGAAAGGGAATCTCGTTCTGCGTTTAGGGTTGCAATGGAAAATACACTGCGCCAACATTTACTAAGCTACTTCGGAATACAACAAGGCGCTAACTTTGATATTTTAAGATACGCTCAACTCGAAGCAGGCGTTTACGGCCAGCCAATTGGAAGATTTGGACTTGCATTAGAAGAGCTTAAAGGTGAATTCACATTCCAAAGATACATGCAAACAGCACAGCAAGGCCTTGAAAGAGTAACAAACGAAGTATTAAGAACTGCTTTATTATCAACTTTAAGAGACGAAGACAAAGAAGTCGCTCTTGCTCACGTAGGAATCATAAACAGAGTGAACAAAGACTTAATTAGAGTCACAGATTTAGTAGAACTCCTAGAACTCTTTAGAAACTATGGAGTAATTCCCCCAAGATGGCTTGAGAGACAACATTATTACACAGGAGAACATAGAAATGGCGCACACCCAGCAGCAGGATTCACAGCAGGCACACCAGCAGCAGCACCAGGCACAGTGAACTAACAAAATTAAATTGCTATTTTCTCAACAACAACAAAATTTATATTCTAACTGTATTTCTTAAGCTTTATAATGGCCAAAAAACACGAAGAAAAAGAAGCGCCCGAGGCAGTAAAAAAGTGGAAGAAACTACAAAAACATGCTAAACGTATTCTCGATACAACAGAACATCATCACAGAGTAGCTTATGATAAAGCTCTAAAAGAACATCTAATGGAAGGCGATCTGATAGTATATGACAAACTAGATGAAGATGAAGTGCAGCGAGAATTTGCAGAAACTATGTCCGAACACTATATAGAACAAGCTAAAAAATACTTTAAAGTCCATAAAGATTTAAACGAACTCGAAAAAGAACTTCTAATGAACGCTTACGCAGGAACAACAAAAGCTCAATTGCGGCAGCTAATTTCAGAACACGGCAAAAGCTTAAGTTTTGATAAATTCCTAGAAGAAAAGAAGAAATGGCTACAACAACTTGGGAAAGCTTTAGTCGGAGCAACAACATATCACATAACTGATGAACACGTAGAAGATATCATAAAATATGTTGGATTAGAAGAGGTGATAGATCCAGAAAATATGCCTCGCGAAAAAGCAATAGAGCTTCTGAGAATTTACGAAGAAAAAGGCGCACTTTCCCCCGAAGATGCCGCAAAATCTTACAAAGCAATGGGCCTAGTTGGCGTTCTAACAAAAGAAGCCAAACACATGCTAGGAGAAAAAGAGAAAAAGAGAAAGAAAGAACTAGGAGAAGAAATAGAAGAGTACAGACGCCGAGCCGCTTAATCCCACCTAAATCCCTTAAAAACCGCAACCTTTATATACCGTCACTTCTAAGTAGTTATAAAATGAGCCTAGAGGAAATGATCAAGAAAAGCCTTGGAATGGGCGCTTTTGCTATTTTAACTAAACATGGAACTCTCTCAGCAACTGACAGTGTAGGTGATTGGGAAAGCGCAGGCGAAAGAGGCAGATACAAGCAGGAAGCAGCACACTTTGCACGCAGATTTGCAGGCTATTTAAGACACAATGGCAGAGATTTACTTTACTTTTTAGGAAAAAACCCAGACAGATACCTAAGAAGACATTTAAAAGGCGTTGGCGCTGGCCGCATTGACATTGAACACGCTTTAGGCGCAACTTATCCAAAGGAAGGCTACATTTTAGTTAATGGAAAAGGAGACGCTTTCACGCATGGAATAGAATCGATGGTAAAATACTTCGGCTTGACAAGAAGCGAAGCAGGAGAATATTTCCATGCACACGAGCTAACACATCTGGCTGGAGAGCTAACTGAATATGGGGTTGACAGAAAACTTTACAGGTACTTCATGCACCGAGCAATGAAAACAAAAGACCCGGAAGCAAAAGCAAGATACATGCGCTTAGCTAAATTTGCAACTGCGCGCTACCAAGCCTACAAAGCAGCAAAAGGCAGAAGCAGGCACATGAAAGTGAAAGAAAAGCAACAGCAGCCTAAAGAAAGAACAGACGGAAAACAAGCCCCAAAGAAACAATACCAATCAGGTGGAAAAGTAATTAAATACAATTCACAAAAAGCAAATTCAAATTACAGCGCAAATAAAGGGAATTACAACAGAAAAGCTGCATAAGTGCAACGACTGCGGAGCAGATATAATCGCGTAGCGATCTTTTGCTTTTGCGACGCTATTTTAAATAAAAAGTAAAACTATAAAAACAACAAACAAAACTTTAACCTAAAATGCAAAAACTCGCCCAAGGCGCAGAAGCCATCATCTACAAGAAAGAAAACAGGATTATAAAAGACCGCTTTAGAAAGACTTATCGTGCTCCTGAAATAGACGGTGCATTAAGAACATTCAGAACAAGAAGGGAAGCTAAAATACTGGAAAAACTGGCAGAAATCAAACTGCCGGCGCCAAAACTAAAAAACATCGACGACAACAAAGCAAGAATAGAAATGGATTTTGTGCAGGGCGAATTGGTTAAAAACATTTTTGATAAAAACCATAAAAAAATAGCTAAAGAAATAGGAAGAAAAATAGCAATTCTGCATAATAATAACATTATTCACGGCGACCTAACAACAAGCAACATGATTTTAAGCAGCGAAAACAAGGAAATTCATCTAATCGACTTCGGTCTAAGCTTCTTCTCATTAAAAGCAGAAGACAAAGCAGTTGATCTGCATTTGCTTGATCGTGCTTTAGAAAGCAAACATTACAAAGTTTACCCGGAATGCATGGAAATTGCGCTAAACGAATACAAAAAACATTCTAAAGACGCTGAAACCACTCTGAAAAGATACGAAGATGTTAAGAAAAGGGGAAGATACAAAGGAAAGCATTAATTTACAATATTAATGCCTTTAACATCATCAAAACCCTTGTCAAATGTTGCTATATTTTCTACATTCGCAAACTTCATTATAACAACACTTGTCCAATCAACCAAACCAAAATCAGTAGCAGAGTAAGAAAATGCTTTCCAAGACACATTGAAAATATGTTCATCCAAATTAACAACAAAAATGCTCTCTAAAATATGTTTCCCGAGCACTATTGCTCTTCTCTTTCCAAATTTCCTTAATGCAACACCCACAACCTCATTAAACACATAATCAGAAGTAAACTTTGGCCCGTACATTCCAGCCTCGATAGTCTCCCACAGCCTCATAGCTTTATGATGGTGGATATCATCCCCATTAAAGTAGGCCAAAAACACATTTGCATCTATGAAAATCATCCTTAATCCCCATAAAGTATTTTATCTACTTCCTCACTGACCCTCTCAGTCCCCTTGCCGCCTTTTATCGGCTTAAGCTCGGTAAACTTTCTTTTCCTTTCTAGTTTGTCTTTAAAAATTTCCATGGCAAGATTTAGAGCTCCGCCTAACTTCATTCCATTTTTAACTGCAGCTGCCTTAAACTCCTTAAAAGCTTCTTCATCAACATCTCTAACACTTAGTTGCATTTTGCTCACCAAATGTATGACATGTATTACATGTATAAAAAGCTTTCTATTAAAACTAATAACTTGACAATGACAACAACCGCAACCTTTAAATATAAGTGCGTTCTCCGGCAATTAGAGATAAAATGACACGAGCTGATTTACTTCACAATTGAAAGAAAATCTGTTTTAAATAGTTTTAACTCCAAATTCTCAAGTGATTGTCTTCACCGTCGATAAAATCAACTCTGGACTTAACTCTATTCCAACTGGTTGTGATTTTCTTCATTTATGCAAATGGCGGCAGTAGTTTAACGGCTGAACAAAGGCCTGTGGCGCCTTGGGACTGGGTTCAACTCCCGGCTGCCGCCCTATTCTCAAACACAATTTTCATGCTAGCGAAAGCTATCAAAACAATCAGCCGCACGGGCTTTGCTGGAAAAAAGCAAGGAGATAACTAAAATGGAACAGATAAATGAAACAAAAACACCAGAAAGAAAAGAAACTAGTGATGCCTTCATCGATAGCTCAAAGTCTGTCCAAATACTTTCGACAATCGCAAGAGTAAGCGGCGGAACATACGACAGCTTGCCGGAAATAGTAGAGAAATGGAGACGCTACAGAGGAAGCTGTGCACGCTTTAATGATCCAAT
>CAYJSO010000012.1:0-3106 GCA_964372795.1 uncultured Methanosarcinales archaeon | reverse complement strand
GATCCAATCGGAACACAACGAGAAGAATATATCGCACGAGAATACTTAACACCAATGCTTCTTTGCGGAAAGCCAGATTCAATTGACATAAGACGCTGGTTTATTAAATGCTTAAGCAACGACCAAACAGCATTCACAGGTTTTACTTCTATTGTGGATATTGTTGACGCAAACACGATTGGCTATGACGGACAAATAAGACTTCTGCCAACAGCATCATTTGTAGAACCATTTGCTCTCAAAATATTAGATGAAGAAGGAAAAAAGAAACTTCTTGAAATGCAACAAAGACTAAACCAGCTTGATTCAACACAAGCAGAAGAAATCAGTCGCATCCTAAAAGAAGCAGAACAGCTTTGCCCAATCACAACAAAAAGAAAGAAAGGCAAAAGCCCTATTTTCTTTTATGGCATAACAAACAAGCCATTTCAACTGCCAAGAAAGCTTTATGATAGACTAGAAAGAATAACAGAAGCAGCATACAACGCCCTCAGCACAGCAACAGACGAATGGGAAAAAACAAAAAGCAATAAAAAAACGAGAAGAATACTTACAGGCTCCATCGACTTTATGATTTTTGGAGAGGATGTTTACATAATAGACATAGGAACACCCGCAGTCGGTTATGTAGCAGACATCCTTGCAGCAAACACATTACTAAACAGAACGCCAGATATAGGGGCAGACAAGATAAGAGCAACGCTAAACAGCTCAATAACAATTCCACAAAACACACTATCTCGTGAGTTAGGATTCTTCAAACTAGAAAGGGAATATCTAATAAAAACGCTTAGAGAGCTTGGAATAATAGTAGATGAGATAGATGACGAAACGTGCGAAGCGATAGTTAATGACACAAAACTGCCAAACCAAACATTCGATTATTTAAGCAGAAACCAACCACTTAGAAACAAAATACTGCAACAAAGCGAAGAACTGGCAGCTCTTGGAGCAAAAATTCCAGAGAGCTTCACTGGCCAGCCTGACGACTTCTGGCTCGCACGCTTCTACGAAGCAACTCGCCTCGGAAACATGGATCTTGGTTTGCTAATAAAGAAAAAAGTCTTCTTCAAAGAATATGAAACGGGAAGAACATACTTCAAGCCGCTAGTTGTTCCAATCTGGAGCAGAGAGCTAAGAGCAGACAAAATGCGAAGTAATTTAATGGAGCAGTTCATTCCAAGCCTGATAGAAACAGACATCGCAGGTGACAAAAAAGGAAAACGTTGCTGCGAAATCAGAATGTATTTCGTTGCAGGTGACTCAAAATGATAAAAGGAATAATTTTCGACTTCAATAGAACATTGTACATGCCAGAAATAAACAAAATTCCAGAAGCAACAATAAAATTACTTGAACAACTAAAAGAACAAAATATTATTCTTGCACTAATTAGTAAATGGGAACCGAACAGAAGCGAGTTAATAAAAGAAATTGCAAAATTCTTTTCAGAAATAAAAATTGTAGCAGATAAATCAAAGCAGGATTTCATTGAAATACTTAAAAATTTAAAACTTAAAGAAGATAAAGTAATCATAGTCGGTGATAGAATTAAAAAAGAAATAAAAATCGCAAAAGAACTTGGAATAAAAACAGCATGGTTCAGACAAGGAAAATTCAAAGACGAAACGCCAGAAAGCGAAGACGAGAAACCAGATTACACAATAACAAATTTATCTGAGCTAATCAAAATAATCAAGAAAGAGAGCAACCTTTTTAAACGCAAAACAAATGACAACAAAGTAACTAAAATGCAATACCAAAAACCAAAAGGCACTCGTGACTTTTACCCCGGCGAAAAGCGGGCAAGACATGTTCTTTTCGACAGCTTCCGCTCTATTGCAGCAAAGTATGGCTATGGAGAAATTGAAAGCCCGGCATTTGAATACTTAGAATTACTAACAGCAAAATCAGGAGAAGAAATAAAGAAAGAAATCTTTGTAATGGAACAGCGCAGCAGCGAGCAGCTCGGATTAAAATTTGACCTAACGATTCCAGCTGCAAGATTATTCATCCAAAAGCAAAAAGAGCTTCCAAAGCCGGTCAAATGGTTTTACGTGGACAAAATGTGGCGCTATGAGCGCCCTCAAGCAGGCAGACTAAGAGAATTCTACCAGATGGGAGTTGAATTGTTTGGCTCTGACAAAGCAGAAGCAGACGCAGAAGTTATTTCATTAGCAATCGACTTCTTGCTAAACTTAGGATTAAAAAAAGAGCAATTTATAGTAAAAATAAACAACCGCAAGCTGCTTGAAGGCTTGCTGAAAAGATTGAAAATAAGCAACATCTCAGAAACAATCAGAGTGATCGACAAGAAAAACAAAATATCAGAAGCAGACTTCACAGCAGAGCTAAAAAAATTAAAACTTACTTCACAGCAGATCCAAAACATAAAGCAGATGCTGAAAACAAATAACCCAAACGACTTAAAAAAATTAAAATTTTTCGCGCAGGAAGCAGAGCTTGGATTGAAAGAATTAAACGCAGTTATTTACGCGCTAAAGTTATTCAGAAAAGAACGCTACATACAGTTTGATTTATCCGCAGCCAGAGGCTTGGATTATTACACAGGCTGCGTCTTTGAATGCTTCGACAGCAAGCAGGCAATGCGCAGTATATTCGCAGGCGGCAGATACGACAACTTGATAGAAAACTTTGGCGGAGAAAAAACTCCAGCAACAGGCTTTGCTATTGGCGACGCTACTTTACAGCTTTTACTCGAAGAAAACGGCTTGTGGGAAATAAAACCGCAGCCAATAGATTACTATATAATTGTAATAAGCGAAAACGCGAAAGAACAGGCATTCGAGCTCTGCCAACGGCTAAGGCTAAAGTACGCAGCTGACATTGACTTAACCGGCAGAAGCATAAAGAACCAGCTGGATTACGCAAACAAACTGGGAGCGCAGAAAGTAATTTTCCTAGGCGACAGCGAGATAAAATCACAAAAAGCGACAATAAAAGACATGCGCACTGGCAAGGAAGAGAAAATACCTTTTACCAAGCTTTAAAATTTATACACACGTGTGTGTATAAAATTTCGAAAGAAGAGCTGAAGCTGAAATAATCAACGACCAAAACTCTCTTCCGCTCTTAAAATATCAAC
>CAYJSO010000011.1:673-13545 GCA_964372795.1 uncultured Methanosarcinales archaeon | reverse complement strand
TTGAATTTTATGAGCGTGCTGAGTGTAATAATATTTGCGGTAGCTGGGACTGGAGCTTTGCTGCTTTATATTAGAAGAGGATTTATTGGGTGGAAATCAGGAGTAATGTTTATTTTGGGGTATGTGCTGTTTGTGGTTGTGCAGGCGATGAGGATTTAATTTTTATTATAACTTCTTAATTCTTTCGATTGCTTTTATTTTTTTAATATAGTTTACAACTGATTTTGGAATTAGTTTAGTTATGTTTTTGTTATTTTTAATTAGTCTTCTAATTTTGGTTGAAGAATAAGGCTTTATTAGTTTGATTTTTTTAGTTGTGATATGTTTTTGTTTCATTAAGTAAAGAACTAAAGGGTTGCCGGAGTAAACTATGCTGAACGTTTTTGTGATTTTTTTAACGTGAGCAACCCATTTTGAGTTGTTGTTGGTGTCGGGGATTAAAAAGAGCCTGTAATTTTTTATTTTGGATGCTTTTAAGGCTTGTTTTAGCATTGCTTTTCTTTCTTTAGCTGTGAAAGGGTTATTTTTTGTGTGCGAGTATTGTGCACTTCCGATTCCAATTTTTACCATTTTATAACCTTTAGAAAGCCGGTTAATAACAATCATATGCCCCTTATGCAGCGGCTGGAATCTCCCGACAAAAAGTACAATTTTACTCAACTTTTTAACCATAACGAACATTAATTAAACACAATATTTAAAAGTAACCGTTTATTATCCAATAATATTGAGGTGAGCTAAATGAAAGTTGTGCTATGCGGAACTAAAGGAAGCTGCTGCCCGGCTGTTGAAGTGCTGGCGGATAAGGTAACAATTGGAGAAGACGAGAATACTTGCGAGCTGACGAAAGAGCAGTGGGAGATATTGAAGGACAAGATATTGACTGGAGAATTGTAAGGCAGGCATCTGTTTTAATTTTAAAAAATGAAAAAGGGGATTATTTTAGCTTTAGTTATTGCAGCAATCGTTGTTGTGATTGTGCTAATTCAAAATCCGTTTAAAGTTCAGACAAAGCAAGGTGGAGCAATTGTGCCTGCTGGGAGTGGAAAGGAAATTGGGCAAATTGCGCCTGGGCTGAGTTTTGAAAGTGTTGATGGAAATGAAGTAAAGATTTCTGATTTTAAAGGAAAAGTTTTGGTTGCAAATGCCTGGGCTGCCTGGTGTCCGTTCTGCATAAATGAGATGCCAGAGCTGCAGCAAGTGTCGGATGAGTTTGGGAATAAAGTTGAGGTGTTGTTTGTGCATAGGACTAAGACTGAGAGCGAGGATATTGCGAGGAAGTATTTAGAAGATTTTGCTGCTAAAGGAACTGAAATAAAAGATCCTGTTGTATTTGATGAGAATGATGATTTTTACAGAACCTATTTTGGATTTGGAATGCCTGTAACTGTTTTTATTGATGAAAATGGAGTAATTGTTGATAGAAAGGTTGGGGCGCTTACAGTTGATGAGACAAGAGAAAAGATTAATGCGATCTTGAAATGAAAAAAACAATTTTGTTATTAATATTTATTGCTGCTTTTCTAATCAGCGCTTGTTCCAGTGAGCAACAAATAAAACAAAGCGAACAAACTGGAACGGAAATAGAAAAAATAAATTACAGCGAGATTAAGACATTATCTGACGGGACAAAGTATATAATTCAGCCAAGCGAGTTTCGTTCAGGGGGGCCGGGGAAAGGTGGGATTGGAGAGGAAGGGGGAATTCCTGCGCTGCTGGATCCTGAGTTTATTTCGGTGGAGGAAGCAGATTATCTACCGGATGAGGAGCTTGTACTTGGACTTGTTTGGAACGGGGAGGAGAGGGCTTATCCTTACAGAATTTTAGTCTGGCATGAGATTGCGAATGATGTTGTTGGAGGAGGTGCTGTGCTAGTAACTTATTGTCCGCTTTGTTTTACGGGAGTTGCGTTTAAATCTACTGTAGATGGAAAAAGAGAGTTGTTTGGAGTTTCTGGCAAGCTGTATAATTCCGAGCTTGTCATGTATGATAAAAATACAGGGAGTTATTGGCCTCAAAGCTTGGGGATGGCTGTTGTTGGAGAAAGGAGTGGGGTAAAATTGGAGAAGATTCCAATTGATGTTGCTACATGGGGCAGCTGGAAGAAGGCGCATCCGGATACAAAGGTTTTATCTTCAAATACGGGATTTTTAAGGGCCTATGGAAGCAACCCATATGGGAAAGAAGGGGATTTTAGTGATATTGGATTTAGGTTAGGGGTTGAGGTAGCTGATCCAAGGCTGCCGGAGCAGACGATTGTGCAAGGAGTTGAAGTTGATGGAGGATTTAAGGCTTATCCTGATCATTTGATCAGAGAGAAGAAGGTTATTAATGACAAACTAAGTGACAAGAAGATTGTTGTTTGGCTGGATGAAGAGCTGGGGGTGCCGAAGGTTTTTGCTAGAGAATTAGAAGGAAAAAGTTTAACTTTTGAAGTTATGGAAGATAAATTCACAGATAGAGAAACAAATACAATATGGAATGTAGATGGAGAAGCTGTTGAAGGGGAATTGAATGGTAAGGAATTGGAAAGAATAGTGAATCAGCCGATTTTCTGGTTTGCGTGGGCTGCGTTTCATCCTGAGACAGAGGTTTATTCCGGGTAATTAAAAGAAAGTTTTTCTTTATTTTTATTTTTGAACAAAAGATATTTAAAAGAAATTGGAATTAGTTCTATAATAAAAAGAGGTTATATGAAAAAGTATAAAACCGATGTTCTTGTGATTGGGGCTGGAGGGGCTGGGCTAAGGGCAGCGATTGAGCTACATGACATCGGGATAGATGTAATTGTTGTTGGGAAAAGCAGGCATAGAGATGCGCATACTGTGCTGGCTGCTGGAGGAATTAATGCTGCGCTTGGAACTGTTGATACTGAGGATAATTGGAAAGTACATGCTGCAGATACTGTGAGAGAAGGGCAGCATATTGGGAATGCAAAGATAATTGAGACTGCTTGCAGGAATGCTGCGGATGCTGTTCTTGAGTTAGTGAGGTGGGGAGCTAAGTTTAATAGAAATGAAGATGGAGAGCTGATTCAAAGGTTTTTTGGGGCTCAGACTTACAGGAGAACGTGTTTTGCAGGGGATGAGACTGGAAAGGAGATTATAAGGGTGTTAACGGAGCAGGCAATTAAAAGGAAGATAAAACATTTGGATAATATTTATGTTACTAGGCTGCTTGCTAAAGGAAAGCAAGTGAATGGGATTTTTGGAATTGATTTATTGGATGGGAATAGTATAGTTGTAAATGCGAAAGCTGTTATTTTAGCTACAGGAGGATATTCAAGAGTTTATAGAAGAAGCACTTCCAGAGCATGGGAGAATACTGGAGATGGAATTATGCTTGCGTATGATGCTGGAGCTGAGCTGCAAGATATGGAGATGGTGCAGTTTCATCCGACTGGAATGGTTTGGCCGAGCAAGATGGAAGGTGTGCTTGTGACGGAAGCAGTTAGAGGGGAAGGCGGGAGGCTGTATAATACTAAAGGGGAGAGGTTTATGAAGAGATATGATGCAAAGAGAATGGAGTTAAGCGCTAGAGATATAGTTGCTCGTGCGAATTACTTTGAGATAATGCACGGAAGGGGAGGGAAGCATGGCGGTGTGCTGTTAGATGTTTCTCATAGGAAACTTAGCTATTTGAAAGAAAGGCTGCCTAAGATGGTAAGGCAGTTTAAACAATTTGGAGTTGATATAAGCAAAAAGCCGATGGAAGTTGCGCCGACTGCGCATTACAGCATGGGGGGAGTAAGGTTTGATGCGGATAGCTATTTTACAAATGTTCCTGGGCTGTTTGTGATCGGAGAGGTTACAGCTGGACTGCACGGAGCCAATAGGTTGGGAGGAAATAGCTTGATGGAGATAATGGTGTTTGGGAAGCTTGTTGCTCGCGAAGTTGAGAAGTTTGCTGAGAAAGTGAAGCTTAGACAGTTGGATAAAAAACAGATAAAGGAAGAAGCCAAAAGAATTGAATTTTTGTTAAAGAAGAGGGGGAGGGAGAATCCGATTAAAATTAAAAAGGAAATTCAGGAAATGATGTGGGAGCATGCCGGTGTGCTGAGGGATGAGAAAGGATTGAGGAAAGGACTTGAAGGGCTGATTAGAATAAAAAATAGGATAAAGCATATGAAAATAAAAGGGAGAAGGAAAGGAAATAAAAAGCTGATTGCTGCGCTTGAAGTTGAGGGAATGGTTGTTGTTTGCGAAGCTATTTTAAGGGGTGCTTTGTTGAGGAAGGAGAGCAGGGGAGCGCATTACAGGACGGATTATAAAAAGAAAGGCGCTAAATGGAAGAAGAATATTGTGATTAAAAACGTTAAAGGTGAGATGAAGCTTTTTACTGTGGATGTTATGCCGCTTACTAAAGATTTAAGAGTAGAATTGCAAAAAGAATTTAAGGCAGGATATCATTTGCTGGAGTAAATCGACAAAAAAGAGGTTAAGATGAGAGTTGAGCATGACAGTTTGGGGAAGAAAGCAGTTGACAGCGAAGCTTATTACGGGATAAATACACAAAGGGCTTATGAGAATTTTCAGATTTCCGGGATTAAAACTTCTAAGGAGACAATAAACGCAATTGCAATGATTAAGGTTGCAGCTGCAAGAGCCAACAATAAATTAAGGTTGCTTGACAATAGGAAAGCTAAAGCGATTGAGAGAGCTGCCAAGGAAGTTATTGCAGGAAAGTTTGATGGGCAGTTCATTTTGGATATTTTTCAAGCCGGCGCTGGCACTGCTACGCATATGAATGTGAATGAAGTTATTGCAAACAGGGCAAATGAGATTCTTGGCGGAAGGAAAGGAAGCTACAAGTTTGTACATCCGAATGATCATGTCAATATGGCGCAAAGCACGAACGATGTTTTTCCCAGTGCGATAAGGATAAGCTGCATGTATTTGATTGATGAGCTGCTAATTGTTTTGAAGAATTTAGAAAATAGTTTTAGAAATAAAGCAAATGAGTTCAGAAATATAATAAAAAGCGGGAGGACGCATCTGCAGGATGCTGTGCCTATTAGTTTAGGACAGGAAGTTAACGGATGGGCGGATACGGTAAGAGAATTAAGAAAAGACTTGGATAAAACAAAAGAAAAATTAAAAAAAATAAGTTTGGGCGGGACAGCTGTAGGGACTGGAGTGAATGCGCATCCGAGATATAAGGAATTAGTGATAAAAGAATTGAAAAAAATAACGAAATTGCAGCTGCAGAGCGCGAGTAATTTAATTGAAGCTACACAAAGCATGGGGGATTTTGTGTTTGTTTCTGGAGTGCTTAGAGGAGTTGCGGTTGAGTTAAGCAGAATCGCAAGTGATGTGAGGTTGTTGAGTTCCGGGCCTAGAACTGGGTTTAATGAGCTGATTCTGCCAGCGGTTGAAGCAGGGAGCAGCATAATGCCGGGCAAGATAAATCCAAGCATTGCTGAGATGGTGAATATGGTTTGTTTCCAAGTTATTGGCAATGGGGTGGCGGTTGAGACTGCAGCTTTGTCCGGACAATTGGAACTCAATGTATTTATGCCAGTGATAGGGAATAATTTAATTTTTATTTTAAATATTTTAAATAATGCAATTAAAGCGTTTGATGAGAAATGCGTTCGCAGGATGAGAGCGAATAAAGAAGCGTGCAATTACTATTTTGAGTATGGATTGGGACTAGCTGCTTTGCTGAATCCGGTAATTGGATATGAAAAAGCTGCTGAGGTTGCTAAAGCTGCGCTGAAAGAGAGGAAGACGGTGAAGCAGATTGTTTTGGAAAGGAAGATTTTGGATGAGGTTGAGTTGAACAGGCTAATAAGGGAAACAGTGAGAAGTTTAAAATAAATTAAAAAGGCGCAAAGAGGCAGAGCCTCTAGCGCGCAAAATGCAAGCATTTTTTCGCGTCGCATAAAGATAAAGTTATTACATAACAGGATGTGCTCCGCAGTCTATGATTTCAAATAAAACTATTTAAACTAGTTCTTATTATAGTATGTTATGAATGGGGTGGAAGTTAAAAAAGGACTTGAAGGAGTGTATGCAGCAGAGTCTGGGCTGGGGTTTGTTGACGGCGAAAGAGGAATTCTTCGTTATAGGGGGTATGATATAAAAGATCTTGCTGAGAGCTGCAGATATGAGGAAGTTTGTTATTTGCTGTGGTTTGGAGAGCTGCCGAATGGAAGGCAGTTGGAAGAGTTTAGCTTAAGGTTAAAAGAAAATAGAAAGTTGCCGGATTTTGTGGTTGAATGGATAAAGAGTTTTCCGAGAAATGCACATCCTCTTGATGTGTTGAGAACTGTTGTGAGTGCGCTTGCTTTTTATGATGATAAATTAGATGATGTTTCTAAAGATGAGATAATAAATAAAGCGATAAGATTAACTGCAAAGTTTCCGGTTATAATTGCTGCGTTTGAAAGAATCCGCGAGGGGAAAGAAGTTGTTGAAGCTAATAATGAGTTGGGGCATGCAGCAAATTTTCTTTATATGCTGAAAGGCAAGAGAGGCAGCGAGTTTGAAGAAAAAGTGATGGATGTTTGTTTTGTGCTGCATGCTGAGCATGAGCTGAATGCTTCTGCTTTTGCTGCCAGGGTTAGCGTGTCAACGCTAGCAGATGTTTATTCCGGAATTGTCAGTGCGATTGCTACTTTTAAAGGGCCTTTGCATGGCGGAGCGAATGAAGCCGTGCTGAAAATGCTGAAGGAAGTTAATAGGCTAGAGGAAGTTGAAAGTTATATAATGAATAAGCTGAATAAAAAAGAAAAAATAATGGGGTTTGGGCACAGAGTGTATAAAGTGAAAGACCCGAGAGCGCATATTTTGGAGAAATTTGTAAAAGAACTGGGAGAGAAAAAAGGGGATTTGACGCATTTCTTTATTTCTAAAGAAATTGAAAGGGTTGTTGAAAGAGAATTAGCGGCAAAAAGATTGTTTGCCAATGTTGATTTTTATTCCGCTGTTGCTTATCATTATCTCGGAATAAATGAGAAGCTGTTTCCGGCGATATTTGCCTGCTGCAGAGTAGCCGGATGGATTGCGCATATTATTGAGCAGTATAAGGATAACAGGCTGATGAGGCCGCTGAGTGTGTATAAAGGGGTTGTGGAAAGAAGTTTTGCTCCGATAGATAGAAGGTAATTATTTTTTATAATAATCAACGAACTTAGCTATACTTCTAACAGCTTCTTCGGGGAAATGGTAGCAGGGCAGACCCATTTTTTCTATGGCAAGCTTTAATTGCTCTGCGAATGTGCTACCTGAGGTGACGCAGATAATTGGTTTTTTTGAGATGTTTTTTGCATTTTCTATTACTGTTAATAGTTCTTTTACCTGAATTAAAGGCGTTTGAGGCATGCACATAAGCAGGATTATGTCTATGTTTGGATCATTTATGCAAGCGTCTAATGCAATTCTGTATCGTTCTGCGGTTGCATCACCTAATAAGTCTAAAGGGTTTCTAATTGGGACTGGTGCTAAGGATTTTTTTAGCTGGTCTTTTATTTTTGATGAGAATTGCGCTAAAGGAAGCTTATGATGATCTATTGCATCGCTTACTAAAATAGCATGGCCGCCTGAGTTTGTGATAACGGCTATTCTGCTGCCAGATGCTTTTGGAGATTTTGCAAAAATTTCTGCCAAGTCAACGAACTCTTCGAAGCTTTTTGCGATGATGCAGTTTGCTTGCTTAAATGCGCCCCTGTAAACTTCAGCATCACCAGCCAAGCTTGCTGTGTGTGATAAGGCTGCTATGCTGCCTGTTTTTGTTGTGCCGCCTTTCAGAACAATTATTGGCTTCTTTTTTGTTACTTTTTTTGCTGCTTCCAGAAATGCTTTGCCATCCTTTAAGCCTTCGATGTAGATGCATATTGATTTTGTTGTGGTGTCGTTTTCTAAGTATGTTAATAATTCTGGGACGTCTATATCAACTGCGTTTCCATAGCTGATGAATTTGCTTACGCCGATGCTTTCTAATGAGCATAAATCCAATAGAGTAGAGCCTAAAGCACCTGATTGGGAAATTATTGTCAGGTTTCCTGCTAATGGGCGGCGAATTCTGTCTCTGGGAATGAAAACGGTGTCTATTTTTGAGTAAGTGTCAAAGATGCCTAAACAGTTTGGGCCGATGCAATGTATTTTGTTTTTTGTAAGAACTTTTTTTAATTCTTCTTGTAACTTTTTGTTTCCAACTTCAGCGAAGCCAGCAGAGACAATTATTACATTCTGTATTTTCTTTTTTGCGCATTCTTTTATTACTGGAATTACTAAGTTAGCCGGGACTGCTATAACGGCTAATTCAATCGGTTCTTTTACTGCCAAGACAGAAGGATAGCATTTAATGTTGTAGATTTCTGCTGCGTTTGGGTTGATTGGGTAGAGTTTGTGAGGGTAGTTTGAGCGGATGAAATTCTGTAGGATAACGTTGCCAATGTGCCCTGGTGTTCTAGAAGCGCCTATAATTGCTATTGAGCTTGCGCTGAAAAAGGGGGAAATGGACATGATTTGGAAGGATTATTCTTATGTTTTTAAAGATAACTGAAGAAAGAATTAAACATAGAGTTCGTAAGGAATAAACGGTTGTTCGTATCCCCTCCCTTTTGTATCTCTAGGGACTCTAATTGCCCTCTCTTCTACTAATGCATTAACTACTGCTACCAGTTCATCTTGGGTGGGGAGCGGGTTAATAGCTAAGCCGACCATCATTTGTGCAACATCTGCACGAGCAGTCTCAGCTCTAGTTAGATATCTAACAACTTTATCTCTTAATTCTCCTTCGCGAGGTGTGATCTCTCGTACTGCATCTGAACTCATAGAAAATTAGAAAAGACAACTGCTTTATAAAGTTTTATATCCTAAAAACACATTTAAACGTATTCTTTTTATATAAGCGGCTCTCTTGGGGGCTTATGAAAATATACTTGGTAAGGCATGGGGAAAGTGAAAGCGATGTTGAGGATTTGTACGGTGGGGCTTATGATGATCATCTGACTGAGTTGGGAAAGAAGAAAGCGCTTAATGTTGCGAATAAGCTTAAGGGTAAGAAAGTGGAGGTGATATTTTCAAGTCCGTATCATAGGGCTAAAGAATGTGCTGAAATTTTAAAGAACGCGCTGAAAGTTAAGTTTGAGGTTAAGTTTGTTGAAGGATTGAAGGAGAGAAACAGATATGGGTTTTTGAGTGGGAAGAGTATTAAGGAATCGCAACAGGTTTATCCGCTTGAAACTGCGAAACTAGCAACGGATTACAAGTATTTTGTTGTGGGTGGGGAGGATTATGAGAGTTTTAAGAAAAGAGTTATTGAAGGGTTTGGAAGTGTGTTAAATTCTAAGCATGATGTTGTTGCTGTTGTTGCGCATGGCGGGCCTATAAGGTGCTTTGTTCGCGAGATGTTAAAGTTAGGAGAGCTTAAGAAGTTTGAGCATGGAGCTGTTTTTGAGCTGGAAGCAGAAGGAAATGAGGTTAGACTGGTTAAAGCAGAAGGGGCAGAGCTAGCGCACGGAAGCGCTGTAAAGTTTGTTGAGATTAAAAATGATAAAGGAATTTTTTAAAACAAAAGCGCATGAGTTTAAAGGAATAGAAGGATGGATTAATTCTAAAGAGCTTAGAATGAATGAGTTGAAAGGCAAAGTTGTGCTGCTTGATTTCTGGACTTACAGCTGTGTAAATTGCATAAGAACTTTGCCGCATTTGAAGTTGATATGGGGGAAATACAAGAAATATCCGTTTGTGTTAATTGGGGTGCATACTCCTGAATTTGATTTTGAAAGGATTGCTGCTAATGTTGAAAAGGCTGTTAGAAAGCACGGGATAAGCTATCCTGTTGCGCTTGATTCGGGTAATGAAACCTGGATTGCTTATGGAAATCAGTACTGGCCGAGGCAAGCGCTTGTTGATGCTAATGGCAAAATTGTGTGGGAGCATTCTGGTGAAGGGGGCTATGGGGAGATGGAGCAGGAGATTGTTAATGAGCTGAAGAAAACGGGAGTGAAGGTTGAGTTTAAAGGCAAAGAAGAAGAGGCTAGAAGCTATTCGTATGGGGTGAGCCATGAAACTTACTGCGGGAGCAGAAGGAATAGCGGAATTGGAAGCAGCGGAGTTTGCATTCCCGGGGGTTGTGTGTATAGGGATGTTAATGAGCATAAGAGAGATGCGATTTATTTAGAAGGAATGTGGGAGCAGAAGGAAGAGTATCTGGAGTTTGTTAAAGGCAAAGGGTATTTGGCTTTTGTTTATAATGCGAAAGAAGTTAATTTGGTGATGGACGGGAAAGCAGAAGTTGAAGTTTTGGTTGATGGGAAAAGTGTAAATGAAAAGGTAAAAGGTAAAGATGTAAAAGTGAAAGGGAAGAAAACAATTGTAACTGTTGATAGGGCGGATATGTATAACTTAGTTAAAAGTAAAGAAGTTGAGGAGCATGAAATTAAGATTGTTCCTCAGAAAGGGCTAAGGTGCTATGCGTTTACGTTTGGGTAAAGTAGATAAAGTTTATAAGAGATAAGCTTATTTTATAGTCGTTATGGAGATTAGAGGAAGGGTGGTTTCTGGAACTGGGGAAGGGCAGCATTACGTTAAGGAATACACACAGTATTTTGAGAATGCGCTTGGGTTTACGTGTTTTCCTGGCACGCTGAATATTAAAGTGGATCAGATACCAAACTTAAACGGCTTTAAAAAATTCCGAGTTATTCCAGAAAAAAGTGAGTTTGCTCCTGTCGATTGCTATCTTGTTGTTATAAATGATGAAGTCGATGGTGCGATTGTGATTCCAGAAAAAACAAGGCATGGTCCGGATATAATTGAACTAATTGCTTCGGTTAATCTCAGAGAACATTTTGAACTAAAGGATGGAGATGAAGTTGTATGCGAATTGGTATAGCTGACACTACTTTTTCTAGAGTAGATATGGCTAATATAGCTGTTGATGTGATTGAAAAGATTGGTAAGGATTTTGAGATTGAGAGGTATACTGTGCCGGGATGCAAAGATTTGCCTGTGGCTTGCAAAAAGTTGATTGAAGAGTATAAGTGTGAGCTTGTTTTAGCTTTTGGATGGGTTGGTGATGCTGATATTGATGAAGTTTGCGCGCATGAGGCGAATATCGGACTGATAAATGCTGAGCTTTCTACTGGGAAGCATATTCTAAAAGTGTTTGTGCATGAAAGAGAAGCAGATAACGAACGCGAATTAAAAGAAATCGCAAAAGACAGAGCAGAAAAACACACAATAAACGCTCTAGCTTTATTAAAAGGGAAAACAGAACTAACAAAATCGGCTGGGAAAGGACTAAGGCAGGGTTCAAAGCATGCTGGTGGATTGTTATGAAATGGGAGAAGCTATGGAGCAGGGAATATTCGCTGTACTATGGGAATGTTGCGCTTTATGCGAGAAGGATATATACTAAAGAAGATATTGGAAAGAATCTGCCTGTCAGAGCGGAATGGATGAACGGATGGTTTACTAGCTATGATCCGAATGGAACTGCTGCTGAGCTGGAAAAGTTGCATGCTGATTGTATGCTAAATAAGCAAAGCGAGATAAGGAAGAAGCTAAGGCAGCTGCATAAGAATGGGAAAGCATTTGTTAAAGTTAGCAGGAAGCTGAAAGCAAATAGTGAGATGAGTGATGAAGAATTAATGAGAGAATATAGAAAATATTTTGACAGCTTTGTTGTTTATTGCCCTGATTTGTGGAGGAGCTTTGAGATGAATGAGACTGCCTCTAAGATTTTTGAAAAAATATTAATAGATGAAGTTGAGCAGGAAAAGATAAGTGATACACTTGTTCAGTATTCAAAGCCAAGCAAGAAAGCAGCTATGTTCAAGATGCAGGAGTATTTTGCTAAAGTTAAGGATGTTGGTAAAAGAATTGAATATATAAAGAGAAATGTGCTGTGGATAGACAGCTCAGATCCGTTTAAAGAGCCGATAAATCATGAAGGGCTGATGCATTACGCAAGAGCCAAGGGTGTTTCTGAGAGAAAAGCAAAAAAGAAAGTAAAGCTGCCGGCGAAATACAAGAGTTTTATAAAATTATATCAAGAGTTATTGTATATCAAAGATAAAAGGGATGACTACAGAAGAATGGCATTTTATTACTGGCAGCCGCTTGTTGAGGAAGTTTGCAGAAGAACTAATTTAACAAGAGAAGAACTCAGCTTTTTAATGCCGTGGGAAATTGATAAAGATGCTAAAAGGAAAGTTATGCTGAGAAGGAAGGGTTTTATTGCTGAAGTTGATACGGAGAATAGATTAAGTATAATTGCTGGCGGCGATGTAAAAAAGAAATTTTTGCAGAATCTGAAAGCAGAGGGAGTAAAAGTGCTGAATGGTGCTCGTGGAAGCAGCGGGGTTGTTCGCGGCAAAGTTCAGATAATTAAAAATGAGAAAGATATTTCTGGGTTTAAAGAAGGGAATGTGCTTGTTGCAATTACGACAAATCCAGCTTATGTGCCTGCAATGCAAAAGGCAGTTGCGTTTGTTACCGATGAAGGAGGGATAACTTCGCATGCTGCGATTGTTGCCCGTGAGATGAACAAGCCGTGCATTTTAGGAACGAAGATTGCGACTAAGGTTTTTAAAGACGGGGATTTGGTTGAAGTTGATGCGACGAATGGGGTTGTTAGAAAGATAAAATAGAAAGTTTTATAAAGTAAATTCTTACTGATGTTAGTAAAATGTTACTAAATGACATAAGGCTGCAGGTCTGCGAGGAGTTTGCAAAGGATTATTTTGCGCATTACACAGCCAGCGCCATAGCTAAAGCCAAGAAATTGAATCAGAAATCTGTGCTAAATGCGCTGAATGAGCTTGAGAAAGAAAAGATAATGGAGAGCGTTGTTTCTGGGAAGAACAGGCTGTTTTATCTGAATTTGGATGATTTGGAAATAGCGGTGCAGTTTATTTC
>CAYJSO010000011.1:0-663 GCA_964372795.1 uncultured Methanosarcinales archaeon | reverse complement strand
TGATACTAGTGACTTGAGTTCATACTTGTGCTCTTAAGATCTAAAAGCCATCTTTTGTTTAGGGGAGCGAATGAATTTGTTGTAAAGGCTATGGGGTTGTATTATGGAAAGAAGTAAAAACGTTTGGATGGTGGAGGAGGAAAGAAATGATGCCAGCCTGTTTCCTATGGTTTATTTTGAATGCGGGTGCGGAAGGAAAAGTTCCATGTATAAAGCGCTTGGAGTTGCGTTTAAGAGTTTTGTAAGTGTTTTTGAGAACAGAACAGTGCTGTTTTGCGCCAAGGAAGGTAATTTGGTCGGGGTGGCCAAGAAATTAGGCGAAATGATCGTTAAAAAGCCGGATTTTGCAGAGAAAGCTATTAAGAAAACTTATGAGAAATGCAAAAGATTACTAGAGTTTACTGGGACAATAAATAGATTGAATTTAAGAAAAAAAAGCAATTTGGAACTATGGAGACTGCATGATAATTACGGGAAGCTGCTGAAAGATGCCAGAGGAGATGCGTGGATCGGCTCTTCTTTCGACTGGGGAGGAACTTTTTCAAATGAGTTAGAGAAGATTGTGTATGGAAAATTAAAAAGACTGGGCAAGGAAGAGCAATTAGCAGTTTATTTTACTAAGCTAAAAAGCACGAGCAAGATAACGAAAGTAAAAGAGAATGA
>CAYJSO010000010.1:0-13814 GCA_964372795.1 uncultured Methanosarcinales archaeon | reverse complement strand
CATAACCATCTTCCATATCCCCGCTATTCAGCAAACAATGATGTGGCGTAACCCCACAGAAAAATCATTTTACCAAGTAAATCCCAGGCTCCATAAACACCTTCTCCGTCTTCACAGCAATCCCTTTCTCTTTCTTCATTATTTCCTCGCTACCCATCCACGCAACTCCAAGCGCAACCAGCTCATCTTTCAAAGTCATAATAGCAATCAAACTATCAGCAGCAAACTCATTCAGCTTGCTCACGCCAGGAACAGCCAACTCTCTCCCGTGGCAGAGGCTTTCAACTGCGCTGTCAAAAACAAAAACTTTAGGCAGATGCTGAACCATTCTCTCCGCCGGCTTCACGCAATATCTTATAAACTTCTCATTCCCTTCCTTAAAAAGCACAAAAGCATCTTTCAGATCCTGCAGAGTAACAAGCCCCTCTTCAGTAAAGCTTGCTGCTCTCACTCTCCTCAGTTCAGCCATATTTGCCCCAACTTTCAGTTTCAAACCAAGATCGTGGCAGATCTTTCTGATGTAAGTTCCTGCTTCACAGCTAATTTTAAACAAAACATCTTTCCCGTCAATCTCCAAAATATCAAAAGTATACACCTCTCTCTCGCGCTCAACTCTTTTCACTGCGCTCTTCAGCGGCGGAGTTTGCCTTATCTTCCCGACAAAAAAATCCTTTATTGTCTTCCTGACAACCCCAGAATCAACTTCCTTATGCAGATGCATCACGCAAACATATTCTTTCCCGCCTTTCAAAAAAACAGAAGACAGCCTTGTCGCTTTCTCAAGCGTTACCGGCAAAACCCCAGTTACCCTAGGATCCAGGCTGCCGCCGTGCCCCGCTTTTTTTATCTCCAATATCCTTTGCACATAATCGCTTGCCTGATGTGAAGTCGGCCCGCTTGGCTTGTCTAAATTAACAACTCCAAACTCTATCAGCTCAGAAACGCTTCTCTCTTCCGGCTTCTTGCCAAAACTCCAGTCAGTTTCAGCTTCTTTCTTAACTAAAACTTCCTTAATCATATCGACTGCGGAGCATATAGGGTTTTTAAAGCTATCCCATTATGCGACACTGCACTAGAAAAGCATAGCTTTTCAGTGCCCCAGAGGCTATGCCTCTCAGGGTATTAAAGTTTAAGTTTAAAGTTAATTAAAGATATCGTAAATTGCGCTGATTAGTTGAATAAATACGCGCAATTTACGAGATACACAATTGCGTACAAATATCAATTATAGTAAATTGCATTAATTTTCGGATGTTTAATGGCAATTTACTATTTTGGAAATAACATAATCCATTACGATTATTAATATTATTTCCTATAACCAACGCAATTGTCTATAATTAAGAAAAATTGAAGAAAATAAAAAAGTAGAGATTTAAAAAATAAAATTTAACTAAAATAAAAATTAAAAACAAATAGTGCGCCGGCGACGGGAGTCCCGCGATAGTGTTTCGAACCCGCACGGTGTTCAGGAACACCACCTAGTCTTGAGCTAGGCGTCATACCTAGTTAGACAACGCCGGCATTGCACGAAAAGCTTAAATACAAGCATCCCCTTCTATCAATTGTTCAGGAACATCATCTAGCTTTGAGCTGGACGTCATACCAGCTTTCTTTTTTATTGGAAACAACTCATTTATAAATCCTGCGCGCAGAGGTGTCCAGTGGGTCCAGTGCAGAATCTTATCTTTTAGCGCCTATAAACTAAGAATTCGAGCATTTGGCTATGTCCAGTGCGACTTAAAAGACGCACGGGACACCGGAAATCGTTCGATTTCCATGCGCTTAGAAACGCAAAGCGTTTCTGGCGTGCCAGAAAGCTCTCAGAAATTCTCGGCATTTCTGGAACCCCAAAATGCTTCGCATTTTGAAGGCTACGCTTTCTCAGCATGTCTAGTGCAAAACAATTCTCACTTCAACAGCCTATTCGCAGCCATCATCTTCCTCATCTCTCCTTCAGTAGAAGACAAAAACTTTTTATGATCTTTCTTCACAACCTCAACGCACTGCTCGAACATCTGCACCATTGATTTGTCTCTCATCTTCCTGCGCAAGAACCCAAGCGAACCTCTCGCAATATGCCCCAAATGCTGCAGAAATCCATGCTGTTTTTGATATTTCTTGTCTCTCACGATCTTCAAAAAAATAAAGTTCTGAAAATTATGCGCAATGCCTTCCACGCTGTGCATATTATCCAAAAATCTTGGAACATGCTTGGAATGCACAACTCTTTTCAGCATCCTCAAATGCTTTCTGTCGATATCAAAATAATTTGCAAAATTTATTAATGCTGGCCTGAAAGAACTGCCTTTAACAGCGCGGTAAATCTCATTATTTACTCCAGGATCGTCTTCTGCGACAATATAATCAAAGCAAAACTCAGTAACTGTATGCAGCGCAACATCTTCCCTCATCCTGCCCAGACTTTTTCTGTATTGCCTTATTATCGGCAGCATCTCAGAATACCTCCTGGCTATAAACCCGCCATCGCTTCTGACATTTAGATATCTGTCGCCAAGCTTGTAAAATCCCTTGTGCGTGTAATAATCCAATCCCCTTGGCTTCTCCCCGTGCAGCACAACCCCAACACCCAGCCACCTGTTTTCTTCGCCAAGATACTTTAAAAACTGCATCCCTTCCGTATGCGTTCTAATTTCATCCCCTATCCCAATTTCCGCAACATCCGGCAATATACTTCCAAGAATGAGCATGTCCCTCTCACTTTGTTTCAGATTATGGCCTTTAAACAAATCCAAAGCCACTTTTGTATGTGCTAATGGGAACATAAGCCGAGAAAACTAAAAGTAGTATATAAAGCATTAACCTATTTTACTTGATAACATGCACGTTTATCCCTTTTATCTTCTCAAAATCTTTGTCGAGAGTCACTATTTCTGTATTATTTGCTCTGCAAATCGAAGCAATATAGACATCAATAATATTAATTTTACTTCCACTTTCATTCAGTTCCTGCTCAATCTGTGCCCCCATTCTCGCTGCTTTCATATCATGGTTAAGTATTAAGATGTTTGAAAAAATTTCCTCGCACAAAAAACGCTGTTTATTTGTCCTTGCTCCAGCTAACACCTCATGTACACAAATGCTGGTCGTTGCAGATAATTCATTGCCTATAAAAGCAGCTACCTGATGCGCATGAGCTATCCATTCAATCAGTTCTATTAGCACGCTCGAATCTAGCACGTACACGTTCCATCCTCTCCCCGGCATCTTTGCCTGCCTTTTCGCGCAGATCGCGCACTCTCTTTGCAAACGCCTCCGCCTCTTCCGGAGAGTCCCCAAGCACCCCGATGAGATCCCTTACTTTTAAAAGCCTCCTGCCTGCAGCTAAACGATTTAACAGCTCGCTAAAACTCTCATCCTCGTGCTTTATTCCTTTAATCGCGTTATACGCTTCCTCCGTAACAGTAATTGTTTTTGTAACCATGTTTAAACATAAACATAAACATATATTTAAATCTTTCTAAAAACAACCAAAATAAGCCTAACACCAAGATAAGCCCAATTTTAAGCTCATTTACATATACAAATAGTTAAACTTATATACTAATAGTATATTTATTCTAAACTAAGGCCTTTAAACATAGCGAGCGTGAAAGTTTGTTGACAACAAAAGCAGTACCACTGCCAAAATGGCTGACATTCCGCTACGCAGCGCTATGGAACAACTTCTGGGACAATGAATTTACCTTTGAGCAGGCGCAGAAAGCTCTCGGCAAAGAGGACAAGCTGCTCAATATTGCTCTTTCTAAGCTGCGCATCGCTGGCTGGCTGGAAACAAAGCTTGATGCAAAAGACGCTCGCAAACGCATCTACAGGCTTAAGACGCCAGAACAAGCAGTCCGAGAGCTTGGCAAGGGGGTGCGGGAATGAGCACAGCTGCAGGCACCCCCGTCGACAAGCCAAACAATGCAGGAGCACGTGTAGCACCATTGCCAAAGTGGCTGATGCTGCGCTACTCTGTATTATGGAACAACTTCTGGGACAATGAATTTACCTTTGAGCAGGCAGAGCAAATTCTGAAAAAAGAAAAGCTCGACAAATTGCTGAACATAGCTTTGTCCAAGCTGCGTCTTGCCGGTTGGTTAGAAGTAAAGCTTGATCCGGCCGACGCAAGAAAACGCATTTACAAACTGAAATCTCCAGAGCAGGCAGTCAGAGAGATGGGGGTGAGAAGATGATAATCAGGCCCCCAACTCACCGCGAACAGCACAACATAAAAGCGCATAGAAACAGGAAACTGCTCGCTGTATTCCTATTGCTAAATGTACTCATCTTCGGCTACTTCATATTCAACTTGATGCAGCAAGTTCCATTCAGCTCGCTGACAGGATTCACAACAGCAAAAGAAACAATCAACTTCACATACACAGATATAATTGGCAGAGAAGCAACAGAACCAGCAGCATTCACCTGGACGCCTGCATACAGCTGCACACTAAAAGGCTGCGAAATATCGTCGATAAAGATAGATGGAAAGCTAACAGCCAACAGCTCTGGAGTAGTTAGAGTTCTGCTGGAAGACAAGAACAAGCAGTACACAATATTCAACAAGACAATAGAACTGATAGCTAAGAATGTAACAAACGTTACACTAGTATACGAAAACGTAACATTAATAAATGAAAGCACAAATGAGACTATAATAAAAGAAGTGAACATGACGAGGGAAATCAACTCCACAGTAATTGAACCGATAGAATTCTCATTCACAGACGCCTGTGTAGATAGCTGCATACTAACAGATAACTTCGGAAATGAAACTTACACAATAAGCGTACAGCTGGATTCCGGCATAACAGCAAAGATAGACAGCATCAGATACACCTGGACAGCTGAGAAGAAAGTCAAAGAGCCAGCGCCAACAGAGAATGTAACTAATGTAACTGTTATTCCAGCCAACTTAACAAACGCAACAGAAGTTACAACAACATTGCTGACAAACAAGACGCTAGAATGGAGCTACACAACAGATGCCGACTGGACAGGAAGAGAAGAAACCGGACTTAAGATACACGGCAAACAAGGCTTCATCATCTTGGCAAACTCAAGCGAATTCACACTGCAAAACAACACAGTAACTATAGAAGCAAGAATAAAGATTGGACCAGAAACCTACGGCACCATTGTATCCAAGTACGACTGGTTGAACGGCAAGCTCCTGCAGCTGACAGCAGAAGCGGAAGGCGCAATTTCCCTGACCGCAAGCGACAGCAGCAGCACAACAGTAGCAGAAACAGCGCAAGCATTCAAAGACAACAAATTCCACACAATAAAAGCAACTCTCAACGAAACAACAGCGCAAGTTTACATAGATGGCTTGCTTGCAGCAGAAGAAGATGCCTCTCAGCTTGGAGACATAAGCAGCAATGCTCCAATTGCAATCGGCGCGAACATAGGCGAGCAGCAGTGGATAGGCGAAGCACAGCAGCCATTTGATGGCGAAATCAAGCACGTAAAGGTGTCAACCAAATGAGAATAAAAAACACGATAAAAACAATAGACTGCGGAGCGGATCAAGTTCAGGATGAACAATATGATTATGCGACGCCATTTAAAATTAAGTTAAACAGAAATAAAAAAGAAACCAGCCTGGGAGAAACAAATAATTTAGCGTCGCAAACAGATATAGTCCTTACGGACATTAACAGCTCCGCAGCCGATGCAAAGTAAACTAAAGATTATAAAAAATATAATTAAAAATTAACCAAAATAAAATAAAAGATAATAAATAAAATATAAAAAAACAAATTATGGTGTAAAAACTAAAAACAGAAATAAAATAAGAAAAAACAAATAAAAGTTAAAATTTAAAAATTAATAAACAATAAAAAATATTAAAATAAAAATAACACGATAAAAATCAATAAAATAAAGTTGAAACAAAATAAAAAATAAAATAACAAAAATATAAAAATGGACGCAATCGAACAAAAAAGAGGTAAAGGAAAACATAAGGCAGGAATTGATATATTAGCCATACTTTCATCTCCATTAATCTTAACACTAATAGCAATTATAATCTTCACACTTTTAATCGCAGAAGAAGTTGAAGCTCAAAACGCAACAATCGCTTACCGTGCAACAAACAATTGCGGCGCAGCAAACGGCTTGTTCTGCCCGAAAATAGTTGACTGGAACGACATAGCTCAGTTCGGAACACTGGGCGCTCAAGTAAACCTAACAACTCTGGGCGACCAGGTGCAGACAATGGTGTTAAAGCAGTCGCCGGTTAAAAACAAAAAAATCCTCGTAGTCAAAACATTCAACGGCACGCTCCACTCCTACGTCTGCGCAACAGGAAACTGCTTGTCCGCAACAGACTGGTACCAGACAAACCAGATAGCAGTGGTTGAAACACCCGCACAGCACAACAACTCGCGCAATTTTGATCTTGAATTTGAATCATTGACGGGGGATGCACTATTAGTCTGGGGCCCAAATGCACCATCGCAATCCGGAACAACCTGTGAACTAAGATACAAAGTCCTGCCTTACGACGAAGTTGACTTTAACACTACAAACAGCCCTGACAACTGCCTCGATATTACCAGAATGGACAGAAATCCTCAAATCTCATGGGTAGAAATGTCCCGCAACCCAAACAACAGAAGCCAGGAGATAGCAATGATTGCTACCAACTTATCAGCAGTCGAGGGAGGAGCATATGCATTCATATGGAACGGCAGCGCCTTTGCCAATCAGCTTGAAATTTCAGTAGCAATGACAGCCGCAGTCGCACACAGCAGAAAAGCCGTTGCAGTTGTATACGCAGCAGACAACAGCAGCGCAATGTTCGCAGCAGGAACAGGAGCAACGGGAAATGTAAACACGACAGAATGGAACCTCACAGGCACTTCTGGCCCAGGATACAATGCTCGCGGAACAATAGACATGTCAGCAGCAGCAGCTGGAAGCGACGTTGGTTTTATTGTTATGAAAGCAGATCCGTCAACAGACGACATTCTGATGGCTACGGAAGATGCTAACTCAGGCGGCGGTATGTCAACCGCATACTGGAGTGGCGCAGCCTGGACATTGACAGCAGCAATCGACGCAGCAGTTGATGCAGTCGCAACAAGAGTTGTCGATGTTGACTGGAACAACACAAACAGCAACGCCTCTCTGCTTTGGGATACTGATACAACAGGCAACAGAATTTCATTAAGATTCTGCCAGCCTCAATGCTCTGGCGTTACTGGAACTGTCGCCAACCACAACCAAACAACAGGCGCATGGCTCACACTTTACAGAAACCCATACGCAGGAAATAATCTAAATAACATAACTATAATGGGGCTTAAACTCGGCTCATCTTTTGACCTCGGCATTTTGCTCTACAACGGCAGCTCTAATGGCACTCGCTCTAATTGGTTTAACATGTCAGGCACATACGTAACAAAAACAGCAAACGCAACAAATGTAGAAGCATACAGCCTGGCTTGGGTATCTTCAAACACGAGCTACATTCCAGACACAAACGCTCCTACATGGAAATTCCCAGTAACAAACCAGACAATAATTTACAAAAACCAATTCGTTGACTTCAACATGACCTGGGAAGACAATAGAAACCTCTCTGGTTTCTTCTTCAGCATCAATCAGACAGGAGCATTTGTCAATGATTCCTTTGTAGCATTCTCAGGACAATCAAACATATCAGGCGCATCAAAGCAAATAACCGCTGATCCCGGCACAGTTATTGAATGGCGTTTTGGCGCTAATGATACAAGAAATCCAAACTTCAACTGGAGCGATGTTATGCGCTTTGTTGTATCAACACGCCCAGGCTACCTAAACGGCACTTTGCTCTTGCCTCAGGGCAGAACGGATGTTACGCAAAACACAAGCTTCACGCTCAGAGCAAATGTAACCTGCATTTCCTTTGACGGGCAGCCGGCAACCTGCGGAAACGTAACAGGCACAGCCCTGTACAACGCAACAAACATGACAATTTTTATCAGCTACATAAACACAACATCTCCGGGAGAAATAAAATTCGCAAACTCAAGCAATGGCGGATTGTCATGGTCAACAACAAGAATTACCAACCGGCCATCTGGAGCAACCGCCTTCACACTCGAAGGCCCTACATCTCTGTTTGCTGTCGACGACAAAACAATATTCCTAACATACAACAACTACTCAACAGCAGGCCCAGTCTCATCATTTGTTATTGCAAACTCATCCAACGGCGGTCAGAGTTGGGACACCAGTCCATTTGGCGGCGCACTCATCCTCGGACTGAGCGGTGCAAACGCCTCTCTGCACGCGCTGGACCAAAAAACCGTTTACCTTTCATTTTACAACGTCTCAGGCAGAGACCTGATATTTGCAAACTCCTCCAACGGCGGAGCAACCGTTAGCACAAGAATGGTAGCTGATGGAGACGATGTTGGACTATACAACTCCATCTATGCAGTCGACAAAAACACAATTTACATCAGCTACTTTAAAGAAACTAGCAGTATTCCTACCGGCGCATTGATGTTTGCCAACAGCTCCAACGGCGGCTTGAGCTGGAGCAATCAGACAGTTGATGGAACAGCCGGCGTTGGCAGCTTCAACTCAATAGCAGCTCCAGACAAAAACACGATTTACATAAGCTATTTGATCGACACAACAGGTAGTACTTTAGATAACCTTAGAGTTTCAAACTCCTCCAACGGCGGGCGAAGCTGGACAGTAACCACAGTCGATGGCAACGACACAGCCGGCCGATACACCTCAATAAAAGCATTCAACAGAACATCCCTTTTTGTAAGCTACCAGGATTACGGCGCACTAGGAGGCGCAAACACCCTGAAATTTGCACGCTCAGTAGACGGCGGAGCTTCCTGGGCTCTCTTTACTGCTGATGTCGTCCTGTCAACCGACGTTGGATACTATTCGTCCATAGATGCGGTTGACCAAAACGACATGTTCATCGCTTACTACGACACAACAGACGGCAACTTAAAGATTGCAAATTCAACAAACTCCGGCACAAACTGGAATCCCAGAGCAATAGAAAGTGATAATAACGTAGGCAGCTTCACCTCGATAAAAATTGTAAGAGATGATACATTACCTGAAAGTTATTCTAACTTATCAAACGGCTCTACATTCTATGTAATAGGAAACACGACATTCTCCTGCGCGCAAGAGCTAAACACATCTACCGCACAAGCTTGCCAGCTGAACTGGACAGTTAACGCTACTGGAGCAACAGACACAACAGGCTCTAAATACCAGTTCAATGTCCGCTTCGACTCAAACTACTCAATAACCAGCAAAGCTGAAATATATCCGCCGGCAGTTAATCCTCCATCACTTCCCCCGGCAGTCGCTCCAAACTACACAAACATTAGTACAGTTAACATAACAGCAACGTTCGTTGCCACTGCCATTTCGTGCATCTGGGGCAATGAATCCGTTAACGTTAAGTTCGGAGCAACAGATCCAGGAAAGAATGGTATAAATGCAACTATGAACTCCGGCAACAATGAGTCAGGCGACTCAGTAGCTCCATTCAGAGAAAACGGAACATTCTACAACATTACAAATGATCCATTGGCAACAAACGCAGTAAATATAAGCATCGTTGGCTCTGGTTTCCTCTCAGGCACAAACAGAATTGAAATAAAGAACATAACATGGCGCTCGAATTCATCAACCTCGGGCACTGACAGCAACTGGAGCAACGATGAAAATAATAACACAGCCATAAGAATGAACGAAACAATCACAACTGACGGAACAGACCAAACGCCGGATCCTGAAGACCTCTTATTAAACCTAACAGTGGGCACAACTGGCTGGTACAAATTTTGGATTAACGTTCCAGACTCCCAAATAGCAGGCACTTACACTGGAAACTATACGACAGTATGTTATTCCGCAAGCTAAAAGTATTTCAAAGACAATCGGCTGCGGAGGCAGTAAAGTCTGTAAAGACAATGCCTTTATCCGACGCGTTATAAATTAAAAAGTTAAGTTAATAGTTAAAGTTGTGATTAAATAAAAGAAAACAAATAAAAAAACCACATAAAACAAAATATGCACAATAAAAGCAAGATACGCACAATAACCATGCAAACTCAAGAAGCGTTAAATTTATAAAGCTGCAAACTTTCCATAAAGCAGATAGTGAAAAAGTGGTAATAAAATGGAGCAAAAGAGGCATATTGATAAATATTACACAATCGCGCTTATCCTCATTGTAGCGCCCTTAATCCTCTCGCTTTTCTATCTTTACTCAACAGCGCCGTCCATAGGAATAACTGGCGCTCCAGCAGCACAGCCGAACAACCTCAGCATTGTAGTAAACACATTTATCAGCTGCACATGGGGCAATGAAAGCATTAACGTTAAGTTCGGAGCAACAGATCCAGGAAAGAATGGTATAAACGCAACTATGAACGCTGGCGACAACGTAAGCCCCGCAGGCGAAGAAAACGGAACTTATTACAACGTGACAAACGACAACTTAAGCAACGTTAACATTAATGTCAGCATGTATGGCGGTGGTTTAATTTCAGGCACAAACCGTATTGGGGTGCCAAACATAACATTCCGCTCAAACACGACAGTAGGCTCTAACTGGTCCAATGATGAAACCAACGGCACAGGCGGTACAAATGCCACAGGAGTTCACCGACTTAATGAAACTATTAGAACAATTGGCACAGACACATCTCCGGATCCATACGACGATAATACTGCTGTAGTTGACGGAGTTGGCTTTGGAATGGATCCCGGACAGACAGCCTTCTACAAATTCTGGATTACAGTTCCAGACTCCCAAATAGCAGGCACTTACACAGGTAATTACACCCAGGATTGTATCGCCGCATCATAACAAATGATAATAACAATACAACAAAACAACAAACTATAAAAATACAACAAAAATACCAAACAGATATGACGCAAAAGAACAAAAAAAGTTAAATAAAACGAAAAACAAAATAGAATAAAGAAATAACAAAAACGAAGCAAAACTAAAAATTAAAATTATGAACATAAAGATAACCAAAAAAGCAAAAAATAAAATTTAATTAAAATAAAAAAACTAAGTAAAACTAAAATGAAAATCATGAATAAAAAGAACAAAGCAATAATAACTGAAACAATACTGCTAATCATACTTTTAAGCAGCTTTGCATCTGCAAGCGTTGGTGTTGGAATTTCTCCTGCAAAAGCAATCTTTGAGATAGAAGGCGGCCAAACGCAGGAGCTTCAAGTGCTTGTCTTTAATTCAGGCGATCAAGGCCCGGCTGAAATCCATGTTGAGCCGCAAGGCGCAATAGCAAGCTTCACGACAGTAACTCCGGAATCGCAGATTGTCGAGCAGGAGCCAGAGCATCAGCGCCCGATAGACAACGGAAAAATATTTACAGTTAAGTTCAATCCTCCAGCAACAAATGAAGAAAAAACCTACACAGGATATATAGGCGCATTCTCCCGCCCTCCGCCTGGCGCGCAATTCGGTGGAAATGTAGGCGTTTCAATGACAGTTGAAATTAAAGTGACTCCAACGAAATCAATCCTCGACTTCATAACAACAACGCACATTTTGATAGCAGCAGCTGTTGTACTGGCAATACTCTTAATCATAGCATTCAGGCGCGCAGGCTTCAGAATTGCTTTAGAAAAAGAGATTAGGGAGAAGAAAAAGAAGAAGTAGATTAAAGAAAAATAAGAAAAACAATTTAACAAGATAAAAAAAGAAAACGAAATAATAAATAAAATTTATAATAAAAAACGACTTAAAATAGAAAACTAAAAAACATAATAAAAAAGAAAATTAAGATTATAAATAATATTAACAAAATTAAAAATATTTAAAACAACTATTAAAAACATAAAGATGAGACGTGAAAAGAGACAATGAATCGGCAAAAATACACTATCTGCTTCTTTCAGTTATAATTTTAGCAGGATTTCTTTCCGGTTTGCTCATCTACAATGTAGCAAAATACAACAGTTTTGACATTTTTGCCCTTCTGGGCAGAGCCACATCCCAGGCAAGCGAATTCTCATTATGCGTTCGCAACTCGCTGGGCGAATGCGCTCCGGAACCAGCAGGAGGGGAAGAGGGCAGTGCATTTGGCGGCACAGGAGGCGGTGGAGAAGGCGAAGCACCCGCGCCCAGTATACCAAGCGAGCCTGGCAGAGCAGAAGCAGCGGAAGAAGCTCCTGCAGAAGAGCGGCCATCAGAACCAGCTCCGGGAGAAGAAGCACCGCAGCCATTGCCAGAAGAAGCAAAACCAAAACCAGAAGTCCCGGCAATATTCCCACTGCCAAATATCTGGATAATAATTCTGCTCATATTCCTGCTGCTAACACTTTTAATACTATACTTGCTGTACAGAAAGGCAAGAATATTGCAGAAACAAGAAAGATTAAAAGCGAAAGAAATGACGGCTGACAAAACAAAAAAACAAAAACAAAAAAAACAAAAAAAAACAAAAAACTAGCACGCAAAAAATACTAAATAAGATTAAATTAAAAAATTTAAAAATTATAATCTAAAAATCACTTATCTTCCGCTTTAACTCCGCTTTCTGCCTTTTTCCCCTCATCAACAGCAAACAAATTCTGCGCCCCTTCCTTTACATTAACAATCTTCATATTTATCTGCGTAATCTTGGGATAAATCTTCTGCCCGCAGACAGTTGTCTTAACCCTTAACCCTTTCTGCATCTTCCCCCACCTGTCGCGCCCGGAAAAACCAACCCCTTTAAAAGTCAAAATCTTTTTCCTTCCAAATCCTTTTAAACCGCGCCGCATCGGAAACCCTGCGTAGTCGCTTCCGCCGGTTATCGAAAACTCATAGCCGGCAAACCCAATCGCATCCCCAGAAACAGTCTCTCCTATATCTTTCCCCAGCAATGCTTCTGCTTCCTTTCCGGTAAGCTCCTTCTTAAAGCTCCTCTTGCTCTTAGGATCGCCAATTGTTAACTTGAATTCTACCATAGAATTAAGCTAATGTTTAGCATGGGTTTTTATAGGTTTCGTTTTTAACGCACAACTTATTTCTTAACTTCAACTTCTTTCAACAGATGATGCAGGCTTCCTAAACGCTCGCTTAAAAGCTCGTGTTGTCCTGTTGTTAAAAATCCGTAATCTCTGAGTAATTCTAATTTTCCTGCATACCTGGCATCAGAAGGATCTGCAAAATACAAAGGACTAAGATGGCTGGATCTTTCAATACTTTTCCTGCGCTCGACAGCAGCATCAACTTCCTTCAGCCCTAGTTTCCTGCGATGCTCATTCATCTCATTAATACCCTCCAACCGCTTCAAAATATCTTGTGGCGTTTCATCATAAGCCAAAGGTTCCATAAAAGTTGCAACATCCTCCTTCAAACTCTCCCCGCCATACGGCTCTAAACAACCATGGTTTGCACCAACCTCTTCATCACTTATCCAATAAACTGTCAAAACACCCCCGCCAGGAAGCGTAAGTCTCCTGCTGACCTTGCCATATTCAATTGCGGCAACCTCTTGTCATCTTTTTGAAAAACCTGAGCCAGCTCTATCTAACGCGAAATGAAAAACATGCGTAGCTTCATGTACTGCACGTTCATTTCTGTAATCTTTTTGCAAACAGATTGTACCTAATACTGGATGAGCATGCGCTCCCGTACTGGCAGAAAAAAAGTAATTTCCATCAATTATGTAAGCTCTTTTTACATACTTTTCCAAATTATCAGGAATTGCGTCAAATGGCTTCCTCTCATTCCCATTTTCATCAAGCTTCTCTTCAATTTTTACTGGGTCGTTAAAAGCAAGTGCAACATAATGTGGAAC
>CAYJSO010000009.1:2451-14735 GCA_964372795.1 uncultured Methanosarcinales archaeon | reverse complement strand
TTATAAACCAAGAAATCCAAAGGATTTTGTGGTTATAAATTAGTAGAATTTATAAACCCAAAAACAATCCCCTATCAAACGTAATCAAAGGGGTTGAAAAACATGAACTTTAACAAACTGTTTTTACTGTTAATTTTAACTTTATTTGTGCTTTCTGCGTGTGGAACAGGGCTTACAGATGAGGAAATCCACACCAAACTTATTGAAGCGAACACTGCTCTAAAGACTTATACCGCTGACATGACAATGGACATGAAGATGTCTGGCGAATTCCAAGGCCAGCAAACAACAGTCGACATGCAGCTTATCTCTAAAGGCAATGTTGATCGAGAAAATAAAGCTCTAGAAGCAACTTCAACGATAAAAGTAGATGCTCCAGGCATGAAAACAGAGTTTGAAACAAAATCTTACATAGCAGACAATTATATCTACACTCAGTTATTTATTAACAACTGGGTAAAAAGCGAATTGCAGGAAGACATTTGGGCTCAGCAGGATCAGCTTAGCAGCGCAGTTGAACTCTGGAACAGCGGTACAAGAGAGCGCTTGGAAGATGCAGATAATGCTTATGTCTTTAAAGTGACGCCTACTAAAGAAGAGCTGGCTAAAATCTTCCAATCCCAGCAGACGGGCGATATTAACCTCTTTGCTGGAGCAGGAAACCTTGCAGATACTATTAAAAGCTTTTCAGTGACAATGTGGGTTAACAAGGACAGCTTTATCATAGAGCGTTCAAAGATGGACTTCCAGACGGTAGTCAAGCAGCCAAGCTTCTCTCCAACAGGAGAAGTCACAGAGCAGGAAGTTGCCTCAGATATTAGCATTGATGTAAAGCTGTCTAACATCGGCAAGCCAGTAACAATAGTGTTGCCTGAAGCAGCAAAAAACGCAGTTGACCAGTCAAAAATGTTTGGCGGTATAAACTACGAGGATCAACCCCCTGCGCCAGAAGTAGACTATATTAATCCTGAGTGAGCTTTTTATTTTTCTTTAATTTTTATTATTTTTAATTAATTTACTTATGTAACTCATGCCCCAAATACACTTGTTTTATCCCAGGATCTTTAACAATCTCCCTCCCACCGTGCAGCGCAACCCTTCCATTTTCAAGCACATAGCATTTGCTGCAAATCTGCAGAGCATGGTAGGCGTTCTGCTCAACTAAAATTATTGCAGTTCCTTCTTTATTTATCCGCACAATTAATTCAAATATTTCTTTCATAACATTTGGCGCCAGCCCCAGACTAGGCTCATCCAGCATCAGCAATTTCGGTGTCATCATTAAAGCTCTTCCAATGCTCAGCATCTGCTGCTGCCCCCCACTTAATAGCATTGCCCTTTGCTTTCTTTTCTCTTTTAAAATAGGAAACGTCTCATAAACTCTTTGCAATCTTTCTTTAATTAGACTTTTATCTCTCAGCAAAAACCCGCCCATCTCCAAATTCTCCTCAACATTCATCTCTGAAAAAACTCTGCGTCCCTGCGGAACAAACCCAATTCCCTTTCGAACTAATTCGTCTGAATTTTTATCTGTTATTTTTTCATCTTCAAAATAAATTTCCCCTTGCTCGCATTTCAGCAATCCAAAAATAGTCTTCAGCACGGTGCTTTTCCCAGCCCCATTCGGCCCAATCAGCGCAACAATATCTTTTTTATCTAAAGAAAGAGATATTCCATTAACTATTTTCATTTCCCCGTATCCTGATTCTATATTCCTAACATCAAGCAGCATTATTTTTCACCTTTTGCTCGCCCCAAATAGGCATCCAGCACCTTTTTATCCTTCTGTATCTGCTCAGGCTTTCCTGTTGCAATCTCCCTGCCAGCATCCATCACAACAACTTGCTCCGCAAGCTCCACAACAAACGGCATGTCATGCTCTATAAACAGAATTGTCTTGCCCCTTTTCTTCAGCTCCAGCAAAACTTTTCTTAGTTCTTGCCTTATTGCCGGGTTAACACCAGCAGTCGGCTCATCCAGCAGCAAAATATCTGCTTCAGTAGCCAAAGCGCGTGCAATCTCAACCAGTTTCTGCTGTCCATAGCTTAATTTGCCTGCTAACTCATTCTTTTTATTTTCCAATCCAACAATTTTAAGATATTCAATTAATTCATTTTCATACTCTTTAGCCTCTTCTTTTATTTTTTTATAATAAAACAGCGCCTTAAAAAAGTTTTCACCTTCCTGCTTTCTGCCCAGCAGCAAATTCTCCATAACGGTTAGTTTAGGAAAAAGCCTTGTCAATTGAAAAGTTCTGCTCAATCCGGCTCGAGCAATTTTGTAAGGCTTAAATCCAGTAATAGAATCCCCTTTTAACAAAATATTGCCCTCATCAGGCGGATAAAACCCCGTTATTATATTAAACAAAGTCGTCTTTCCAGCTCCGGTTGGTCCAATCAATGCTGTTATTGTGTTTTCCTCTACGCTAAACGTACAACTATCTACCGCGCGAATCCCACCAAAATCTTTTGTTACACTTTTTATTTCTAACATTTTAATTTTTTATTAATTTAATATTTTATTTTTTAATTCTAATTTTTTAATCTTTTTTTAAATTTATCTTATATTTTATTTATTTTTATTTTATAATATTTAATTTACTTTATCTTCTTTCTTCAAACTACGAAGAGTATACTCGCCAAACAGCCCTTGAGGCCTTTTAACAATAAGTAAAACTAAAATCACTGAATACAAGATTTGCCTTACTGCTCCAACTGTTGAGCTCGAAAACCCAACAAATCTCAAAGGCTCAGGCAGCAAAATCAAAACAGCAGCTCCAATAAATGAGCCCCAAATGCTTCCAAAGCCGCCAACTATAACCATAGAAATTATCAGCACAGCTTCCAGTATTGTAAACGAACTTGGATTAATAAACGTTATATAATGCGCATACAGGCTTCCCGCAATCCCTGCAAAGAAAGCGCTTATCGTAAACGACTGCAACTTATAGCTGACAATATTTTTGCCCAAAGTCTGGGCAGCAACTTCATCTTCCCTAGTTGCTTTAAGCACTAATCCAAAAGGTGCTTTCGTTATTTTGTTTAATATTAAAAATACAATTGCAGTTATTATTAAAACAAAAATAAAATAAGAAAATATATCTTTAAAAACAAATCCAAACAAACCTGCTTTCGGTATCCCAGGCAAACCAACTGGTCCTCTTGTAAGTGAAGTCCAATTCTTTAAAACAGACTCAACAACAATTCCAAACCCAAGCGTTCCAAGCGCAAGATAATCTCCTTTTAATCTAAGTGTAGGAATTCCTAATAAAAAACCAAATATAGCTGCAACAACTCCTGCACAAATTAACGCTAGCCAGAATGGAGCGCCTAATTTCAGCGCAAGCAATGCACTAGTATAAGCTCCAATCCCAAAAAACGCAGCATGCCCAACATTCATTAACCCGGTAAACCCCATAGCTAAGTTCAGCGACATAGCTAGAATTCCCCATATGCCTATTAAAATCAATAAATGCAGCAGGTAGTTGTGGATCATATCTTCCTCACCACACCTTTTACAGCGTCGACTTCCACCATCTCACTATCCTTAAACACCTTCGTCGCAATCTTCGTTCCAATCACGCACGGCTTCCTCATCTCTCGCGAAACAATAGCAGCGTGGCACAATATGCCGCCTTCATCAGTTACGAACGCAGCAGCTTTTTCCATCGCTGCTATAAAACTGGGAAACGTCATAGCAGCAATTAGAACGTCTCCTTTCTTAACCTTATGCAGCTCAAACTGATTATGCACTATTTTAGCAGCGCCTTTTATTTTCCCTTTAAATGCGCATGCGCCTTTAACAAAGTCATGCAGTTTGCTTTCTTCGTCTTTAACAATCTTTCTCAGTCTTTCCAGCTCTTTCCCAACGATTATCATATGTTCTCCATCCACATTTAAAGTTCCGCAGCCTTTCTTCCTTTCCTCAATTATTACTTGGTTAACTATGCTTCTTCCTTTCTCAAAGAATTCTCTTATTTCATGCGGCCCAGTGAACATAATATCATTTCCTTTTATTCTCATCAACTCAGCAATTCTGAAAAACATTTCTCTTGCAGTAAAGCCGGAAGAATGCAATACATCAGTCCTATAAGTCCTTAGCCATGCAAATTTTTTCGCAGTCTTAATCACACTTTCAAAATCAGCAGGCGCACTCCTCTTAAGCTTTCTTATTAGTTCTTTAGATAGCTTTTGATTTTCTTTCCTTATTGCCTTTATTCTCTTAATCTCTTCAACTGTGTTTCTTTCTAGAAGTGTTTTTAATCTTTCAATCAAATCCTCAGCCGTCCATGGCCTGTGCAGCCACCAATGTCTCGAGCCGATCCATTTGTATTTCATCAAATGTTTTTCAATTTCTCTTTTTATCTCAACATCGTCTTCCCAGTTTCCAACCCTTATTTTTTTGCTCTTCTGTATTCTGTTTGCTACATTCAGCAAGCTCAGCTCTTCGTAAGTATGCGTATTTTCTTTATCCGGATAAGTAAGGATCTTAAAATACTCCTCAATATTTTCATTGGTTTCATTCGGCGCTGCCCTAGCAATTCTATCTCTAACTAGCTCTGACAAAACGCTGTCTGCGACCGGCATTGGCACAAGAAATGCAAACAATCTCACTGCAGCATCATCAAAAAGAATAAAGTCCTTTTTTATTTCGCTAAATTTAGCATACCTATAGTTTTTCTTCGCTATTTTTACAGCAATTTTCTTTAATCTCTCGCAATAATATAAGCACCTTCTTCCAAACTTCTCAAAAAACTTCTTATCTTTCCCATAGCCCTCCCTGATCAGATCTCTAAGCCCTTCAATTTTCTTTATAGAAAAGTAAATATCTCCGTCAACAAACGCAATGTATCTGCAATCCCATGGAACGCCAGTCGCCTCCTTAAAATAAACTATATGCCCGTCTTCTGAGTAAGACTGCCACAAAGGCGACTCCGGCCTATTGACAACTTTCCTCCAATCAACTTTTTCAATCGCTTTCCAGTCAATCACGATCTCACCGCACTCCTAACTCCAAACAGCCCATACGGCCTGATTATCAAAAACACAAACAGCACGAAAAACGCAATCGCGTCTTTCCACTGCGACGGCAAAAACCATATTCCAACATTCTCAACTGCTCCAATCACAAACCCGCCAATCATTGCTCCTGGCACATTGTTTACTCCGCCAACAATTGCAGCAGTCAATCCTTTCAGCAAAGCGCCAAGCCCCATATTCGGCTCAACATTCTGCTCCAAGCCAGAAAGCACACCGGCAGCTCCAGCAAGCATAGAGCCAACAATAAAAGTCCACAGATAAATACGCTCAACATTAATCCCAACAACAGAGCTTACTTCGGTATCCGAAGCAACTGCTCTCATTGCTTTGCCTAATCTTGTCTTCTGCAGAAACAGATACATCAGCACAAGCAGCAAAACAGCAACCCCAATGATAGTTAATTGCACTGGCGTCACAAAGGCTCCAAAAATGCTTAGTCCAGTCTCAGCCTCCGCAATCTCCAGGCTTTTAGGCGCAGCCCCAAACATCAGCAGCACAGCGCTCTGAATAAAAATAAAAACGCCAATTGATGCTAACAATAATGCTAATTCATCTGCTTTTCTTCTCCTCAACTGCTTATAAACTAAATAATCAATTAAAATTCCAACTAAAGCAGAAGCAATCACAGCAAAAACAAACGCCATCCAAAAAGGCAGACTTAACAAAACAAAAAACACGTAAGCAGAAAACCCCCCGGCAACAAAAACAGCTCCGTGCGCAAAATGAATAAACCTCAACACTTTATACACCAGAGCAAATCCCGAAGCAATCAGAGCATAAATAGCTCCCGCAATCAATCCGTTTGCTATTAACTGTGCTGCTGCCCCCATATTAGCCAAATATACAATTCGTATTTAAAAATTCATCGACTGCGGAGCGTATAAAGTCCGAAGGACAATAAGATTATGCGGCGCGGAATTAAAATTCAGTTAATAAAAATAAAAAAGAATTAACAAAAATTACCTATTCTTCATAAACTATAATCTCTTACTCATACACCGCAAACTTCCCACCCTTCACAGTAAACACTTCATAGTTTCCAGCTACCTCTCCATCCGCATCGAACTTAATATGCCCGCTTGCTCCGTCAAACTCAGCATCATACAGCGCATCTTTTATTCCTGTTCTGCTTCCGTCACTTTCCTTAATCGCCGTAGCAAGCGCTTTCAATGAGTCATACCCTTGCGCAGCAAATGGCCCTGGCTCTGCTCCATCATAAACGCGCTTGTGCAGCTCAACAAACACTTCATTTCCTCCGCTGACAGTTGTCAAAATCATTCCTTCTGCTCCGCCGCTTGCGCTCTTCACAACACTCTCATCCTTTAACCCTTCAGAGCCAAACACCTGCGCATCTATGCCAAGCTCTTTTATTTGCTTCAGCGCAACTCCAGCTATTGTGGGAGCGTTGCTAATTACATAAATCGCATCCGGATTTTTAGCTTTTACCTTAGTAAGCTGTGTCTTTACATCAGCTGCATTCCTTTCAAAGCTTTCTGTTGCAACAACTGCTCCTCCAAGCTCTTCAAAGTTCTCTTTCAGCACATTCTTGAATCCAATTCCGTAGTCTTCATTGCTGTACAGTATTGCTAATTTTTTATAACCAAGCTTATTAACAAGCTCAGCTCCGAACTTGCCCTGCAGAGCATCGCTTGGCACCGTTCTGAAGAAATAATCTCCTCCTTTCTCTGTTAAGTCCGGGCTTGTGCTTGCTGGACTTACCATAACAACCCCATTATCATTTGCAATAGGCACAGCAGCTAAACTAGCTCCAGAGCAAAGCTCTCCTATAATCGCATCAACATTATCTACGCTGATTAGTTTATTGATTGCAGTAACCGCTTCCTTTGGATCGCATTTGGTATCTTCATAAACAACGCTAACTGTCCCTTTCAACTCTCCCCTTTGATTAACCTCAAGCACGGCCATATCAATTCCCTTTTGTACAGATAACCCATAAGAAGCCGCATCGCCTGTCAATGGAGTCATCACTCCAATCTTATACGTCTTGCCTCCTTGCTGAACGCAAGCAGAAATAACAAACATTGAAACAACCAACAATGTTAAAATACTTAAAAATCCTTTAAAACTTCTCATTTTCCCACCCCACCTTAATTAAGCGTAATATGTTATAGTTAGCAAAGGAAATATATAAATTTAACTCTTAAAACCCTTTTTTCTTCTTCAAATACCTAACCAGCTCCACACCCACCAACGCCTTCCCATTAACCACAACATACCTATACGGCAAAACCGTCTCCTCATTCTCATTTATTCTTATTATTAACTTATTAACAAACTTCATATCATTTAATTTTTTACCTTTAACAATCCGACTGACAACATACACAGCATTATCCGTGCTCATCTGCTTCTTTCCAATATTTCTCGCAACAGCTCCCTTTAATCTGCTCGTCAGCTCTTTCTTAGTTCGTTTTCTTGGCGGATAATCCCCTAAAATCCCCCCAAATACAAAATAATCAAACTTCTTCGCTTCATTCGGCGTTAATGTTTTCTTAGCTTCCGGATCAAGCACACACACATTCTTTAATCTCAACTCAGAAACAGATTTTTTAATAACATTTCCAATATTTTTTAACCTATCACTTCCATTATTCACATTAGTTATCCACAAATTCTTCTTCCCAACAATTTTAGAAATATGCCTGTACTCAATCAGACACCATTTCCACATTCTTGGCTCTAAATGTTCTATTATATAAATTGGCATATTCTCAAAGACACTAAAAACATTTATAAAGATACTGCTGATTTTTACGCATAAATGCCCAGGAAATCAAAACCAAAGGAAGAAACAGAACAGAGCGCAGACAGCAAACCATCTCAGCCGGAAATAAACATCGGGCTAGTCGGGCATGTAGACCACGGCAAAACAACTTTAACTGAACGCTTGACTGGCAAATGGACCGATACTCACAGCGAGGAAATAAAGCGGGGCATCACAATTCGTTTAGGCTACGCTGACTCAGAAATTAGAAAATGCGGCCAATGCGGCTTATTCACAACAAAACAAAAATGTCCAAAATGCAGCTCTAAAACAGCTTTCCTGAGAAAAGTTTCATTTGTAGATGCGCCTGGCCACGAATCTTTAATGGCAACAATGCTTGCCGGTTCAACCATAATTGACGGCGCTTTGCTTTTAGTCTCAGCTGCAGAAAAATGCCCCCAGCCGCAGACTCGTGAGCATCTCATGGCCTTGCAGATTTCTGATATTAAAAACGTTATAGTCGTCCAGAATAAAATTGATTTGGTAACTAAAGATGAAGCAATTCAAAACTACAAAGAAATAAAAGCTTTCCTCAAAGGCACAGCATATGAAAATACGCAAATAATCCCAATTTCAGCAAGAACTGGAGCAAACATTGATATTTTAATACAGGCAATCCAGGAATTTATCCCGACTCCTAAACGCAATCCAGACGCAGAGCCTTTAATGCTCGTTGCTCGCTCTTTCGACATAAACAAGCCGGGCACACCAATAGAAAAATTAACAGGCGGCGTCTTAGGCGGAACAATAAAGCAAGGCATTTTGCATTTAAATGACGAAATCGAAATCCGCCCCGGACATCCAAAAGAAGAAAGAAATAAAACAATTTGGTATCCAATAAAAACAAAAATAACTGGCTTGAAATCAGCAAACATTGACTTTGAACAATTAACTCCGGGCGGCTCTATTGGCGTTCTTACTTTGCTTGATCCTGCTGTTGTCAAAGCAGACAGCTTATCCGGCTCTGTTGTAGGCTTGCCCGACAAAATGCGTCCTGTTTCGTATGAATTTACATTAAAAGTAAAAATGCTACAAAGGGTAGTTGGCTTGGAAGAAGAAATGGAAGTCAAGCCAATTGTAAAAGGTGAAATTTTAATGCTAAATGTGAATGCAGCAGCTACAGTCGGCCCGGTAGTAGAGCTAAAAAAAGATACAGCAAAAATAATTCTAAAGAAACCAGTCTGCGCACACAAAGGCGCAAGAGTAACAATCTCAAGAAGAGTAGGAACGAGATTCAGGTTGATTGGATATGGGGAGATTGTTGGGTAGTTAACACTATGAAAAAAGAAAATAATAAAAATAAAGAAAAACTTAAAAGAGAAAAGTTAGGGCTGATAGAAAAATTACGTGGAACTGCAAAAGGCTCAAAACCATTTAAACGTGATAGAACCGATAGAATTGATAGATATTAAAGTCTAAAAATATTATTGCCAAACCTCAAACCCCCCCCAGCCTTCGCACTCCTAAACTCAAACTTAGCTTTCTGCGCATCTAAAGCTCTTGTAATAACCCCGCAAGCCAGCTCAGGATATTTCAAAATTCCATCGTGAACGTTAAAAACCATTTTCGGCTTTACGCTTTTAGCAAACTCAACCGCTTCTCTCAACGTTCCCCACATCAATCCAACAGGCAGCGCCAACACCTCACACTCAACATTTTCATTAGGAGAAATGCAATCCCCAGGATGAAACAGCTTTTCATTGAACACAAACCCAACATTTTTAGGCGTTGCAATTCCTTCCGGCAGCAGCCCATGCGGACAATCAACAACCCTGACATCAAGCTCTCCAACTGAAAACCTCTCGCCAGCATCAACAACAATAGAGCCAATTCCTTTGCTCTTCAGCAAATTAGCAACGCTTTCATTAGTATAAATATGCGGATTATTATTTCTAGCAATTATATTTCCAAACTTCTCCAAATCCAAATGATCTGGATGCTCATGCGTTATTAAAATTGCGTTTATATCTTTCATTTCCTCAAGCGCATTTGCATTCTCCGTAAACGTATAAGTGCCAGGATCAACTAAAACTCTCGTTTCATTTTCCTCAACAATCAGACACGAATGCCCTATCTTTGTTATTTTCATTTTACAATCTCGTTTATCTTCGCCGCCACAATAAAATCATTCTCGCTCAGCCCTTTAATCACATGCGTAAAAAGAGTTAATTTCACTTTATTCCATCCATGCAGAAAAATATCTGGATGATGCCCTTCCAGATCAGCAATCATAGCTACAGTATTCACAAACAGCATGGCTTCCTTAAAATTCTTAAATTTAAAATCTTTTTCAATTTTCCCATTCAACAGTTTCCATCCGTCAACCTCTTTCATATACTTTTTAGCAACAGCAGTAGAAAACGGCTTTACATTGCCTTCGCACGGCCTGCATTTCTTATCCAAAAGATTAACCATTCTCAATTAAAAACTTGTGCGCATTTCGCAGCACTTTCCTTGTATTTTCAAACTTAACTTTCTTCTTTGCATTCTCATAGCTCAGCCAGGCATAACCAATATGCTCCTTGCTTATTTTAACTTCCTTTTGCTCTGTCACAGCCAAAAAGAAAACAACCTCTTTAAAAACTGTCTCGCTGCCTTTCTTATAAAACCAGTTTACCTTTTCCGCAAACCCATCAACGAAAACAACATCAGAAATTCCAGTTTCCTCTTCTATCTCCCTTAAAGCAGCATCATGCTCGCTCTCCTTAGCTTCAACATTTCCCCTAGGAAAGTCCCAGTAAGTCGTTATATTTTTATAATGCAGCAGCAAGTACTTAATCCCTTTACCTTCCCTTCTATACACAATCGCACCCGCGCTTTTTTCCTGTGCCATATTAACCCTTTCTAGTATCACCGCCGATATATTCTCCATTAGAATTAAATGCTTGATAAACTACGCATTCATCTGCCCTTGTCTGTCCTGTAAGTTCGCGTGCTTTTGCTAAAGCTTGCTCAGGAGTATCATGCCTGCTATGAACCCATGCGTCGTGCTCAGCAACTTCTAAAACAACAGATTTTCCTTCAGCTTCTTGCGAAACCACCTGAGCAACAGAATTTTCATTAATCGGGTTTTTCCTTTCATCTGCCATTTTGTTTAAAATCCCTTTAAAAACGCAAACTTTTTATTCTTAATAAATCTTTTGCTTAAGCTTATGAATGAAAAACTCTCGGTCTTGCTTAAAACTAGCCGCCCTGTCTTCTGGCCAGTTTTGCCTTTAGTGTTTTTAGCTGGCATGAAATTTGCTGATGCGCAATTCTCAACAATAGCAGTAATTCAGGCGATTTTACTGTCATTTCCATACTGCCTTTTCCTTTACGGAATAAATGATGTTTTTGACTACCATTCCGACATAATAAACCCAAGAAAAACAAAGCAGCAGATTTATGGCATTGTATTGGAAAAAAAATACCGCAAGCTTGTAATAAGGCTAAGCATGTTCTTCGCTGGAATAATGCTGGCATTCTCCATATTAACATTAAACATTTCAAATATAATTGCCATGGTTACTTTACTCATCTTCTCATACACATACTCAGCCTCTCCATTAAGAACAAAAACAAAGCCGCCTTTCGATTCGATCTGGAATGGTATTTTTTATTTCCTTGCTCCATTTGCTTTAGGCTTTAGTTTTGGACGCCCTTTATTGGAATTAACGCCAAAAGCATTTCTGATTGCATTGGCTATGGCTGGTTATCATGCTTTAAGCACAATCGGCGATTACGAAGTTGACAAAAAAGCGGGCGACAAAACAATTGCAGTTGCGTTTGGAAAGCGCACAACAGCTATCATCGCAGCAACCTGCTTTTTGCTTGCGTTTATTTTCATCCAAACTGCAATAGTCAAATACACTTTGTTACTAATAACCCTCTCCGGATTTGCTTTAATAATAAACCCTTCAATAAAATTAGCGGCTATTTTCGCAAAACTGACTTATTTGGTTTTTCTGGCAGTAAGCATCGTTTACATATTATCTTAAGCCTGCTTCCTCTTCTCCATCTTCACATACTTCTCATGCACAGGACGCTCGCTTTCCTCGTCTATTTCAAAGTAATCAAGCTCCTCTTTCTTCTTTCTTCTCTTCTTTTTAAGAAGTTCGTAAGGCTTTGCCATAAAGCTAATATTGTTTAGTTAAATAAAAACTTTTCTAAAATTCCTACTTCCCATTTTTCGAAAGTATTTTATATAACTTCTGCTGGATTAACAGAAGGTTTGGGTGGTTACAATTAAGAAGCGTGCTAACACTATTAAGATAGGAATTACCGGCTCTAATAACACAGGTAAAACAAGTCTAGCTTATGCTTTGTATCTTGCTCTAAAGCTTGGCGAATATGAGGCGGAGATAGCTCACGAAAGTGTTAGAGAGTGTCCTATAGGGGCAAAGCAGGACACTACACCAGATTCTCAGTTATGGATTCTAGCCAGACAAATGCAAATAGAAACCACTCACGCACATCACGAT
>CAYJSO010000009.1:0-2441 GCA_964372795.1 uncultured Methanosarcinales archaeon | reverse complement strand
ATGGTATTTGGGGATTTAGAAGAATGCGGAATCCTCCTTCTGACACAGAAGAAAAATTAAGAATACTCAGAGCATTTACTGAAGCATATTTACCAACTTATGATTATATGTTTCTTTTGCCGGTGGTTCCTTCCATTGAATTAAAAGTGTGGCATCCTGGCGTTGATCATCGCGCCGAAATTGATAAATTAATAAGGGAAATTGTAATGGGATTGAAAGTACCAGTTATAGAGGTTTCTCACGATGCTTTGATCAATCGCCTTGGCTTTGTGCTGGATCGCCTAGCCCAAGATAGAATTATTGAATTAAATGATAATTATAGAAGTTCAACGCTGGATTTAATAAAAAGAATCCAAGAAGCAGGCCCACTAGATCCTGGCGCTAGACGAAGTTGATCACTTCTTAATTTTCTCTTCAATTCTCCTAATCCTCCAGGAATCAACACCAATAATCGTTTCTGGCGTAACAGCTATCGCAACCGCAATGCACAACAATCCAAAATCCCTCAAAGCAATGTCGTAAATGCCCTGCACGCCCATAACAGCAACTATCGGAATCAATATCAACCCGGCAATTATAGCAGCAAATTGATGCCAAAGCCCAATCAAAAGCAGTAAGCCGACAACCGTTTCAACAATCCCCTGCAGCAGATTAAACGTTGAAAGCGAAAACGGAACTAAATTAGCAATAAACTCAGGCACAAGATTCATCCAGAACTTAGGATGCACAAATTTATCCAACCCAAACCACAAAAACACCAAACCAAGTCCAATCCTTAAAATGAATGGAACATATGCTTCAAAGCGATGCAGATAGTCTAACAGCTTCATAACAAAAAGAAACAATTTTACCTTTAAAAACCTTTACCCTCGATACGCTCCAGCAACAGATTCTTGCCTTACTCCCCCATAAGACGTGCTTCTGCCCCCTAATCTTTCTAACGTATCCAAAGCTCTAAAAAAGAAATCTGCCCACTCCAATAGTCTATCCATATTGTGCCCATATTCCGGTTGCAATCCAGGATGCCTTTCAACAGGCGTCCCTTTAAGACGCGTGGCATATTGAGCAACACCAGCAGCTCCAACCCTTAAATCCAGCCTTAACTGCTCTTCTGTTCTCTCACCGTTAGAAGTTCTCAACTCTAAATCAGGTACTAAACCGCCTGGTAAAACAACAAGCCCTCCTTTCTCCGTTCCTCTTTCTTTTACCAAAACCGCTGGCATGGGACGCTTTGCGAACAACAGGTTGCTTATAAGCTTTTAGAAATTTAACAGGGCTTATTGTTTGGAGAAGTTCGTTTATTACCGTCCAATCATGTAAGTTCATACTTAACAAAGTTTATATAGTATTTTCTGCTCAGGTTGATTTATGAAGTCCAAAATACCAAAAAATTTACTAAATTCGAAATACAGAAAAGAGATGTGGAAAAATTCTCAGAAAATTATTAAGGCAATAGAAAAAGTACTGCCGATTTCTTCTGCTTACTTGCTTGGCAGTTTTACAACAAAGAAAAGAAGGCCTGGCGATGTTGATTTTATTATTTTGCTTCAAACTAAAGATAACTCAAAATCTAAGTGGTCTGTTGATTTAGCTATTGCACCGGATAACAAGCATGGCGAATTTATTCTTGAAGACGTAAAAAAATGGATGAAACAAAAATATGGTTCTAAAAAATCAGCAGTAATTAAAATAAAATAATTTGACAACTATAGTCTCTTACTCACTCCATTTTTCGGACAAAGCCCACTAACAGCACACTTGCTGCAAAATGGCACAGGCGCCTTGCATATTGCCCTTCCGTGAGCTTTCATCAAAAATGGAAAAGTCTTCCACTCTGATTTCGGCAGCAGCTTCATCAACTGCTCCTCGCTTTTCTCAGCGTTCTTATCAGTATCAGTAAAACCGAGCCTATAACTCACACGTAAAACATGCGTATCAACAACAACCCCTTCAACGATATTATAAGCATTCTGCAGTATTGCATTCGCTGTCTTCCTTCCAATTCCAGGCAATTCAGTTAACTCCTCAACTGTTTTAGGAACTTTCCCGTTATACTTCTCAGCTAAAATCTTGCACGTTTCCTTAATATTCTTAGCTTTATTCCCCGCAAACGTAATTGATTTAATGTCATTAGTTAACTCCTTTAGCTCAGCATCAGCAAAATCCTTCGCGCTTCTATACTTCTTAAACAATTTTGCGGTAGTTAAATTCACAGCTTCATCTCTAACCTGCGCAGACAAAATAGCAGCAACCAGCAGCTCAACTGGATTTGAAAAATTCAGATAATATTTCAGATTAGGGTAATTTTCACTTAGAATTTTCAAAACTCTCTTCACTTGCTTATTTTCTACCATACGGCTTAAACCTTCTATCCAGCCACCACCCTGTCTGGCTGAAAGTCCATACCCAAGTGACTGACCTTTGAGAAGGTACTTTTACGA
>CAYJSO010000008.1:0-14963 GCA_964372795.1 uncultured Methanosarcinales archaeon | reverse complement strand
TCTAACTTCCCAGAAACGAAGAAATCCTTTTCTGATTTCTTGTTCACAAAATCCTTTGGATTTTGTCGAAGCTCTGATTTCTGTGATTTCTTAGCCATAAACTCACCAATTTTATTAACAAATGCAAATTTTCTTTCTATTTAAACCTTTACATAGGCTGCGGAGCATATAGAGTTACGGAGTAACCATACTTTTATGCGACGCTATTTAAAAACTAAGTTAATTATAAGTTAATAACAAAATAATAAAAATTTAATTAAAAAGTTAAAAAATACTATATTAAAATAAAAAACCTTAACTTAAATAACTTAACCTCATACCAAAGGGTATATACCTTATATTTTCTCAAAACCAAACCTTTTTAAATCTCACAGCACTCCAAAAAGCCCATGAAATTAGACATTTGCAGAACAACAAGAGACTTTTTCACTATTTTAATCTCTCAAATGTCTAGACATGATATTAAAAGTTGGACCCCAATGTTTGCTGATGCAAACTAAGAGCGGCGGGGTTCAACGTCATTCTTTTTTTGTTCTCGGTGGCCAAGAGTCGCCTGGCGTTTGGACCTTGCTTGCAAAGTGTGAGGTGAAGCAAAATAGCAACAAAATGAAGCAAATAACCGCAGAAGCAAGATGCATACAATGTGATGAGCCAATAACAAACCCGATTTGCCCTGATTGCTTGGCAAAACAAATGCGAGCCTGGCTGTCTGAAATAGCTCCATCCTTATCAAAAGAAATCTCTGGCTTCGGCATGGACGGAGAAATAGCTTGCATATTCTGTGGCAATAGCATGTCCATCTGCGCCCACTGCTTCAGCAAAGACATCTACGAGCAGCTAAAAGAAAAAGACGCCAAAATAGCAAGAGAATTCATGTCACGCTTTGACTTTGATTTGAGGCGCGAATTGCTTGTTTGATTTTTTTGTTTCTATTTATTTTAACGTAACTTTTAAAAACCCCTATCTTAATGAACAAATCATGAACCTCTACTCTACTCAGCCACCAACAACAACAGCTCAAGAACAAAACCAACTAGCACAAAAAACAGTCGCAGTCGTCGGCTTAGGCTCTTTAGGCAGCGTAGCAGCAGAGCAATTAACAAGAGCAGGCATTTGCAATTTGATCCTCGTAGACAATGACTTAGTTGAACTCTCTAACTTGCATCGCCAGCCTTTCTACAGCAAAGCAGACATCAACAAGCCGAAAGTGCTTGCAGCAGAGCAAAAACTAAAAAAACTTAAATCAAACATAAATATCATTCCGCATCACGCCCGCTTGGACGAAACAAACACTTTCCTGCTGACTTCAGATTTAGTTCTCGACTGTACAGACAACCTGCAAACCAGATTCATAATAAACGAATACTGCAAAGAACAGCAATTGCCATTGATCCATAGCGCAGCAGCAGGAACAATTGGAGTAATCCTGCCAATCACAAACACTTACTGCTTCAACTGCATCTACAAAAACGCAAAAACAGCCTTAACATGCGACGACATTGGAATCTTAAACACTACTTCTTACACAACAGCATCTTTACAGGTAACAGAAGCAATTAAGATATTATTAAATAAAGAATCAACACAAGCCTTAATTCGTTTTGATATTTCGAATAATTCATTTGATATGTTAAAAGTAAAAAAAGATACAGGTTGCTCAGTCTGTAACAACAAGCCAAGCCAAAAAGAAATAAAACAAAACGGAAATGAAAAATTCTTAATAGTTCCTTGCACAACTCGTTCAGCATACTCAGCCAAGACAAGAACATCTATAAAGCTAAACCTGAACAAAATAAAAGAAAATTTCGAAACAATCATAGACACGCCTGTTGTTCTAGTTGTAAAAGACAAAGAAAATACCAATACAGAAATCATAATACACAATTACGGCGAAATAGTTTTCAAAAACATAAGCGACCAAAACAAAATGAAAGAACTGGCAGAAAAAATATATGCAATTGCAACGTAAACCCATTTAATAGATAAGCTTAATAAACCTTCTAAAAATCAATTCCATTTATGTTAAAAGTACACGACACGCTTAAAGATAAGCCCATAGCATTCAAGCCAATAAAAAGAGGCAGGATTAACTTATTCGTCTGCGGCATTACGCCTTACGACTATGCTCACATCGGGCATGCTAAAAGCTACGTTCAGTTCGATGTAATAGCCCGTTACTTGCGCTACCTAAACTTCAAAGTATTCTACCTGCAAAATGTAACAAACATAGATGATAAAACAATTGCTAGAGCAAAAGAAGAAAATAAAGCTCCTTTAGCGTTAGCAGAATTCTACTTCAAAACATATCTAGAAGACATGAAAGCCTTAAACATAAAAAGCGTAACAAAATATGCCAAAGCAACAAATTACATAAAACAAATAATCAGCCAAATCCAACGCCTGAAAAAAGCTGGCTTCGCTTATCAAATACCTGATGGAATTTACTTTGACATATCAAAATTCAAAAAATACGGCAAGCTCAGCAAACAAAAATTAGAAGAACTAAAGCAGCACAGAATAGAGCCAAACCCAGACAAGCGCAATCCAGGCGATTTCGCTTTGTGGAAAAAAGCAAAACCATCTGAGCCTTCTTGGCCTTCGCCTTTCGGAAATGGACGTCCGGGCTGGCACATAGAAGACACAGCAATCACAGAACACTTCTTCGGCTCAAACTATGACATCCACGGCGGCGGCTCAGATTTAATTTTCCCTCACCATGAAGCAGAAATCGCACAGATGGAATCCCTAAGCAAAAAGCCATTGGCAAATTACTGGCTTCACAACGGCTTTCTATTAATTAACAACGAAAAAATGTCAAAATCATTGAACAACTTCATAACAATAAAAGACGCAGTTAAAAAGTATGGCTCAATGCCTTTGCGCTTCTTATTCGCAACTTCGCATTACCGCGCACAGATGAACTTCACAGAACAATCAATAGAAGCAGCAAGCTCCGGCTATGAAACCTTAAAAAACACTTTAATTGCTGTAAAAACAAAATTAAGCTCAGCAAAGCCAGGCAAGCTAGACAAAAACTTCATTAAAAAACTTGAATCACATAAAGCAGAATTCATCGAGCACATGAACAGCGACTTCAACACTCCAAAAGCAGCTGCTTCCTTATTTAATATATCACACGACTTAAACGCTTACAACTGCACTAAACAAACTCTAAGCGTAGGATTAAAGCTCTTCCTTGAACTAACAGGCATCTTCGGCTTAATCCTTGAAGAAAAACTAACAATCCCAAAACAAATCCATGACTTAGTCAAACAGCGCGAACAAGCCAGAAAAAACAAAAACTTTGCATTAGCAGACCAACTAAGAAATCAAATCAAGCAGCTCGGCTTCTGGGTAGACGACACAGAGTCTGGACCGGTTATAAGGAAAATAAGTTAAGTTAAAATTAATAAAAAATCAAACAGTAAATCAAGAAACCAAAAAATTATAAACCAAAACATCTAAAAGATGTTGGGGTTATAAACTCAGAGAGTTTATAAAAATAAAAACAAAATAAACTTAACTTAAGCCTATTTTTTATTTGGCATAATCTTAAACATCGTTGTTCCGCACTTTGAGCATGAACCTTTCATCGCTCTCCTTGTTCCGCCGCCCTTGGCTTTCATAGAAACTTCCTTTGCATTGCTCATATCTCTCTTTGCTTTGCACTTAACGCAGTAGCCTTGTTCTGCCATTCAAATCCCCTCCTATAACTTGTTCAAAATAGAGACAGATGCTATATCAGCCTCCAATTATAAGCTCAAAAATGGCTTCTTATTTATAAGCGTTTGGTTTTTACAAGCCAAAATAAGCGTTAAACGAACTCTTTTAGAACAATCTTTCAATAGCTTCGTAAACTCTTTTAGCTGCACCTGTATAAGCAGCCTGAACTAAATAACCATGTCCTACAAATGCTGCACCAGTTATCATATTAAACATGCCCGCACCAAAACCAGACATATCATCAGGATCTGTATCTTTCCAAAGAGAAAAAGACCCTACGAACCATCTTCCCGTATAAGTTAAACCAAGAGTTGCTATGTCAATATCACGCTTTAATCTTTCCTTATCAGTAGCATTCCAAGATTCTCTAATAATACCCGCTCCTTTGCGAACAAGCCCAGAAACTAATCCTCCCAATTCATCCTCAACCACAGCAACACCACTAGCTATTCTTCCCATACGCTTTACCCAACATAACAAATATAAAAACTTTTCTATACTTTAAACCAACTCCACCTTAAATTCCCCAATATCTATCTGCTTAGCATTCGTCACAGCTTTAAGATCATCGATTACATCTTTTAGCATAATAAACTCTTTCTTATCCAATATTAAATTAACTTCAGCTTTCATACTGACTTTATTAGCAGCCTTAAACTGCCTTACCTTGCCCAGAATCTCAATCCCCAACTCACCAGCATTCTCAGCTTTACTATCCGCCATCCTAATATCAAACTTAGGCCAGCTGCTTAAATGCACGCTCTCTTTTTTCTCTTTAGAAGCAAAATACTGCTGATAAACTTCTTCTGTAATATGCGGAGTAATGGGAGCCATCAGCTTTACAACAGCAAGCAAAACATTATACAAAGCATACTGCGCACTCTTTCTAGCCTCAGCTCCTCTTTTACCGGCATTATACAACCTGTCCTTCACAAGTTCCAAATAATTATCACAAAAATCATGCCAAAAGAACTTCTCAACCTCTAACCTTGTCTTGCTGTACTCATACTCTTCAAAACTTTCAGTAGCCTTTTTAACAATCCTATTCAGCTTGCTTAAAATCCACCTGTCAAAAATCTCTAACTTTCTTGGCTTAACACCTTTATAATCAGAAAGATGCATAAAGCAAAATCTGCTCGCATTCCAAAGCTTTGTAACAAACTTCTGCCCGGCAACAAGCTCTTTCTCCTGGAAAGCAACATCCTCTCCAAGCTTAGCTCCAGCAGCCGCAAACCTTAAAGCATCCGCACTATGCTTGCTCATTATCTCCTGCGGAGCAATAATATTTCCTTTAGACTTAGACATTTTCTTGCCATACGGATCAAGCACCCACCCGGATATAGCAGCATTCTTCCAGGGCAGCTTCTTAAAGTGCAAATAACTCTTCGCAATCGTATAAAACAGCCAAGTGCTGATAATATCATGCGCCTGCGGCCTTAAATCATTCGGCATCAGCTTCTCGTAATCAAACTTCCCTTCAACTAACTTTGCTCCAATCAGCGGCGTCAGGCTCGAAGTAGCCCAGGTATCAAGCACATCTTTTTCCGGCTCAAACTCTCCGCAGCCACATTTTAAACATTTTCCTTTTGGCTTATCTGCAAGCGGATCAACAGGCAAACTCCCAACATCCGCTAATTTAACCTCTCCGCATCCAGAACAATACCAAACTGGAAAAGGCACGCCAAAATAACGCTGCCTTGATACACACCAATCCCACTTCAGCCCTTTAACCCAGTTTTCATACCTTAACCTCATAAAATCAGGATAAAACTTAAGCTTCCTGCCCAATTTCAAAAACTCTTTCCTCAAGTCAAGATACTTTACAAACCATTGTCTTGAAACCAAATATTCTATTGGCGTTCCGCATCTTTCATGCGCATTGACAACATGCTTTATCTTCTCAATTTTCTTCACTGCCTTAACATTCTGCCAATCTTCAATAACCTGCCTTCTCGCTTGATTCAACCTCATTCCATTATACTTTCCAGCATCTTCATTCAGCGTTCCATCTGCATTTTTAATATGCTTTATCTTCAGCTCAGGATGCTTCGCAACAAACTCAACATCTGCAGCATCTCCAAACGGACACCAGTAAACTGCACCAGTCCCAAAATCCATCTTCGTCATCTCATCAGCAATTATCGGCACTTCTATTTCAGTAGCAGGTATCCTCGCCTTCTTCCCAACAAAACTTTTGTATCTTTTGTCTTTTGGATGCACGGAAATAGCAACGCAAGCCATCATCAGCTCAGGCCTTGTCGTAGCGAAAGTTATTTTCTTTCCAGCGCTTGTCTTAGCTTCAACATAAACTAATTCCGTTTCTTTCTCCTTATCCTGCATCTCAGCTTGCGCAATAGCAGTTCTGCATTCAACACACCATATTGTTGGCGCCTCTTTGCGATAAACTCTTTTCTTCTTATACAAATCAATAAAGCTCCATTGCGATATTGCGCGGCAATGCTCATTAATAGTGGAATACATTAGCTCAAAATCACATGATATGCCTAATTTCTTCCAATCCCCGACAAACTCACCTTTCAATCCGTCAATCGTCCTCAAACAAAGCTCAATAAATTCTTGTCTTGACATATCAGCCGCTTTCACATTCTTCAGCTTCTCAATCATCCTTTCAGTAGGCAACCCATTGTCATCAGTTCCAAACGGAAAGAACACGTTATACCCTTGCATTCTCTTATAGCGAGCAATAAAATCTTCTTGAGAATAACTAAACGCATGCCCAATATGCATCCTTCCTGACATCGTAGGCGGTGGAGTATCAATAGAAAATACTTTCTTATTGGCTTTTTTCTTGCCCTTCACATCAAAAGAATAAACTCCAATCCCTTCCCAATAGCTCTGCCAGTGCTTTTCCCTTTCTGCCGGATTATAATTGGCTGGTTCCATACTTAAAGCAAAGCCACTTCTCTTTAAAAAGGTAACCGTAACATTTAATAGAAACCTTTACATAAAACATAAAATGATCCCTTTAACAATAAAATACTCACCAAAATCAACAAGCGAAATCCTCGGCCAGGAAAGAGCAACCTACACTTTTAAAAACTTCATAGCTAACTACAAGAAGCAAAAAAAGCGCGCATTAATCCTTTACGGCCCTCCCGGCTCTGGAAAAACCTGCTCAGTCTACGCCTTAGCAAAAGAACTTGGCTTGGAAATTTTAGAAGTAAATGCCTCTGACTTTAGAGACGAGCGAAGATTAAACGCATCCATTGGACAGGCAAGCAAGCAAAAATCATTATTCGCTACTTCAAAAATATTGCTGGTAGATGAAATGGAAGGCATCGTAAGCAGACTTGATTACGGCGCAATCCCAACTTTAATCAAATTAATCAAATCAACAGCTTTCCCAATTATACTGACAGCAAACAGCCCTTGGGACAAAAAATTCTCTGCATTACGCACAGCTTGCGAACTTGTAGAATTCAAACAATTAGACCATCAAACTGTTCTAAGTTTGCTAAGAAGCATCTGCGAAAAAGAGGGCATCCAGTACGAAGAGAAAGCAATTGCATCATTAGCACGTCGTTCAGGTGGAGATGCAAGAGGCGCAATCATAGATTTGCAAACATTAGCAGAAAACAACTCTTTCACTTCAAAAAACCTTGATTTGCTCAGCGACAGACACAAAACAGACTCTATTTTCAACGCTTTGCTGAGAGTCTTCAAAACAACAGACGCATTTATAGCAAGAACGGCTTTTGAAGATTTGGAAGAAAACTTAGACGAAGTTCTGCTTTGGATAGACGAAAACCTGCCGAAAGAATACACCAATCCATCTGACTTAGCAAGAGCATACGAAAAAATTTCAAGAGCCGACGTTTTCAGAGGCAGAATAATGAGAAGACAGCACTGGCATTTCCTCGCAATAATCAGCATTTTACTAAGTGCAGGCATCGCATTAAGCAAAGACAAGAAATACGAAACATTTACAAGATTAGCTCCAACTCAGCGAATACTAAAAATCTGGCGCGCAAACCAGCGCTTCCTGCAGCGCAAATCAATAGCAGAAAAAATAGCTCACAAAACTCACTGCAGCACAAAAGCAGCCTTAAAAGAAACCTTGCCTTACCTCAAGCCGATTTTTGAAAAAAACAACAAAGAAGCTCAGTATTTAGCCGACTATTTGGATCTAAATCAGGAAGAGATAGAATGGCTTTCTGCTAATAAGGTTTAAATACCGAACTTTAAACCCAACATCTATGCTCACAATCGACGAACTCGCAACATTCTGCAAGAAAAAAGGCTTTGTCTATCCAAGCTCTGAAATATACGGCGGACTAAGCGGCTTCTTCGACTACGGCCCTTTAGGAACAGAGCTAAAAAACAAAATAAAATCGGAATGGTGGCGCTCCTTTGTTCAGCAGCGTCCTGACATCCTGGGCTTAGACGGATCTATAATTACGCATCAGAAAGTCTGGCAGGCATCAGGCCACACAACACAATTCAACGACATATTAGTCGACTGCACAAAATGCTCGCATCGTTTACGGGCAGACCATTACATAGAAGAGCAGTTAAAAATAAAAGCAGAGGGCTTGCATCCGGAAGACATAGAAAAAATTCTTGCAGAAAACAATCTTCGCTGCCCAAAGTGCAAATCTCCTTTCAGCAAACCGCAGGCATTCAACTTAATGTTCAAAACCTTTGTTGGCCCAACAGAAACTCATGAAAACATCGCTTACTTGCGCCCGGAAACTGCTCAACTAATCTTTACCAACTTTAAACTAATCATCGACACAAACAGAATAAAGCTTCCTTTTGGCATCGCACAGACGGGAAAAGCTTTTAGAAATGAAATTTCTCCCAGGGACTTTTTATTCAGAACAAGAGAATTTGAACAGATGGAAATAGAATTCTTCACTCACCCGGCAAAAGCAGATTCCTGCGATTTAATTGCCGAAGTAGAAAATCTGGAAATAAATTTCCTAAGCGCAAAGGAACAGGAAAACAACCTAAACCATCACAAAAAAACAAAGATAAAAGACTTAATAAAAAACAAACTCTTATCAAAATGGCATGCTTACTGGCTCGCAAAGCAATACGAATGGTTATTAGCTTTAGGAATCCATCCAGAACATCTGAGAGTAAGAGAACACAAAAAAAACGAATTAGCACACTACGCAACTGCTTGCTTCGATATTGAATATCATTTTCCTTTCGGCTGGAAAGAAATCCATGGCAATGCAGCGAGAGGCAATTTTGACTTATCACAGCATCAAAGAGTCTCAACAAAATCATTGGAAATCTTCGATGAAGAAACAAAAGAAAAATTCCTTCCGATTGTAGTTTCTGAGCCATCTCAGGGAGTTGACCGTGCCTTCCTTGCTTTTATCTGCGATGCTTACAACTTTGACAAGCAACGCGGCAATGTTGTTCTAAAGCTCCACCCAAAACTCTCACCAGTACAAATTTCAGTCTTTCCTTTGCTAAGCAACCGCGCAGAATTGGTAAAAAAAGCAGAACAAATCTTTAACGAATTGCGTTTGCTTTACACAGCTCAATTAGATATCTCAGGCTCAATCGGCAGAAGGTACGCGAGAGCAGATGAAATCGGCATTCCATTATGCATCACAATCGACTTCGACACATTAAAAGACAGCACAGTAACTATTAGGGACAGAGACACAACAAAGCAGCTTCGCGTTCCAATAGGCAAATTAAAAGATGCAATTTACAATTTCATAATTAGTGTTCCTTTTGAAAAGTTAGCAGGATAAGCTCAATATAAGTAAATTTCTATGTAAAACCGTAACATTTAAATACCCAACAAAAATAAGTACGCTAAAACCGCTAAAAAGAGGGACTTCAAAGTGTACAAAATAATTCATTCTCATTCACATATCTTAACATTTTTTTCTTTATCAGAAGAGCGGGGGTTGAAGTATGCCTGTTGAGTTTAGGCGTAAGCTCTACACAAGAGGCAGTTCTTTCGAAACCACCATCCCAATGCCCCTGCTCTTCAAACTTGATCTAGCTAACAAAAAATACGAAGTTCTTTTCATTTACGACAAAGAAAAAGACAAATGGTATCTTGACTTTGCAGAATCAAAGCACAAGGAGAAGAAATGAAAACCAAACACCGTACAAAACATCACAGGGAAAAGAAAAAAGAACCGGACATTGTAATGATTCTGATAATTTCTATTGTCGTAGTTAGCATTATAACCCTAATAATCCTTCAGCAGAGAGAAATTGAGCTGAAAGGCTTAGCAATAATTTCAGAAGGCGGCGAACTTTCCTGCCAGATTGTTCAAGGCGCTTGCCCTCTTGGCTTTACTTCTTTGCTCAGAATGTCAAACACAACAGATGCTCACGCAGAATTATTAAACGAAACTGCCTTTGGATTTAACTTGTGCTGCACGGACAACTCAAATAAAAACATAATAGAAACAAACAGCAACGGCACAATTTTCCTGCGCCTGAGCAACACAACAAACGCTCACGTTGAATTGCAAAACCAATCTACTTACGAGCACCCAGCATTCATCTCAGCATCAAAAAGCATAATTTCCTGCTCCTTCCCGGCATCAAATGGAGTTTGCACTGCCCAAAGCGCATGCCTCGCAACAATCTCAGCTGACACAGATGCCCACATCGCAAGCTGCTCAGCAGCAGAAGCTTACACAACAACTATCTGCTGCGAATTAATTCCAATTAACACAACTTACCTTAAACCAACAACAGGCTTAGCAGCAGCATTGGATGCTATTGGCTCAGTAAATGGCACTTTAGTAAACGGCACAGGAACTTACAACACGCAAAATATAACCTATACAGACACAGCATTAAACCGCCGCTATCTGCAATTTGAAGCATTCTTTGACTTCTCCGATGTTAATGCTGAACAGCTGATAATACAGGCAAACTCCACGCATATTGCAGTCGACACCTCATTAACATCAAACATCTCAAGCAAACACACTTTATTCCTGCAGAACACTAATTTCGATGTTGGAGTTAGAGTTTGCCCAACCGCAACATCATTGCCAGATGTTAACACAAACTGCACTGCTGGCGTTGACTTCACAGGCCCCTTCCCTCAGTCAATTGGGCAATTTGCAGTCGAAATAGCCACAGGAGAATATAAGATAGACGGCTTGGACAGCAGCGGCGCAATGCTTTTAGAATCAAGAATCTCCAACTCCACAATTAACAACTCCAACATCCAAAACTCTGATATAATCGATTCAAACATCCAAAATTCAACCATTAACAACTCAGTAATAGAAGATTCCGATATAATCGACTCAAACATACAAAACTCCACTATAAACGAATCAACAATCGAAGACTCTGATATAATAGATTCTTTCATACTAAACAGCACAATTAATGAATCAACTATAGAAGATTCTACAATAATCGACTCCTTCATCCTCAACTCAACAGTCAATGAATCAACCATAGAGGACTCAACAATAATCGACTCATTTATACTAAACAGCACAATAAACGAATCCACAATAGAAGATTCAACAATAATCGATTCAACAATAATAAACTCAATAATTAACGAATCAACCATAGAGGACTCAACAATAATCGATTCAACCATCATTAACTCAATCATAAACCAGTCAACCATTACAAATTCAACAGTAGACAGCTCAACAATAACAAACTCAATAATCACAAACTCATTAATCAACAATTCAATTATAACAGATTCAACAATTACAAACTCAACCATAATCAACTCAACAATAACAAACAGCACAATAACAGGTTCAACAGTCCAAGACAGCTTGATAACAGATTCAACAGTTACAAATTCAACAATCTTAAGCAGCGTTCTAAACGAATGCACAGTAACAGACTCAACATTGCAGGATACAAATTGCGACTCATCAACAATAGAAGATTCTTCAGTTACAAACTCACTAATAAATCAATCAACAATATTAAACTCAAACATTGCGGATTCAACTATAATAAACACCGTTGTGCAAGACAGCACAGTAGTCAATTCAACAAAAATAGATTCGGTAATCAATTCAAGCACAGTTCTTAATTCACTCAACACTAACTGCACAATAACCTCTTCAACAGAAACAAGTTCAACTTGCACAGATTCAACTATAACAAACAGCACAGTTCAAAACTCAACAATCACAGAGCTTACAGTGTTATCAGCAACAATAATAAATGAAATCTGCAACTCAGGCTCAATAGTCTACAATGGCTTGACATACTTATGTCCAAAACCATTAAGTGAAATATATGGACAATGTGGCGACACAGCGCAGACTTGCCAGGCATTTGAAACATGCTCATCTTGCCCAGCAGATTGCGGAGTCTGCCCAGCACCACCCCCACCCCCACCCCCAGCACCTGCACCAGCACCATCAGGAGGCGGCGGCGGAGGAGGCGGAAGATTAGAAAGATGCCGTGACAGAGTTGACAATGACAGAGACGGCAAAGTTGATTTGAACGATCCTGGCTGTACAAACGCATTTGACGATGATGAAACTGATACAAGCTGCACACAAAGCTGGATCTGCACATCATGGAGCGCTTGCACTGACAGCAGGCAGACTCGCATTTGCTCTGACTTAAACAAATGCGAGCAAAAACTCACAGAAAAAACAGTCCAAACAATCAACAGAATACCAAAGCCGCTCGAACAAATCTCTTGCGAAGCTGAAGCAGCAGCTCCTCAAATAACAGAGCAGCCAGCGCCGCCAGAAGCTCCAAGAGTGCCAGCAGTACAGCAGCCATCAGCAGCATCTAGAATCTGGCAAACAACAAAGACATATGTATTGCCGCTACTGCTGTTAATAGCCTTGCTTGTTGGCGGCTACTACGGCTACCGCAAGTACAAAGAATCAGATTACTACTTGCACCAGCAGGAGCTGAAGCAGCAGCAGGAGCAATCTCGCTTGCAGGCCCTGGCAGTAGAACACGCAAACATGCTCTACGACTTCATACAACAAGCGGCAACAGAAGGCTTTACTCGCAACCAGATAAGAGAATACTTGCTTGCAAAAGGCTGGCCGGAGCAGATAATAGACCAGTACATGAACTACTTCATGCCGCTGAAACAAGCAGGCTCAATTAGGCAAACTGTTAAAAATGTTCGTAAAACTAGGAGGTAATCAAAATGGTATTCGTATTCGGCGTTGACATCCCGCTGGTAGAAATGGTTTTGGGATTTTCAGTAATAACATTAATTATCTTGATAGAAGTTACAGTGGTGATGATAATCCTTCTTTACCAGCTGAAGCACATGAGAGAGATGAGTTCAGTACTCGAACGCGTCTCTAAAGTGTTGCTGAACCTGGAAACAGAAGAGATTCAGGAGCTTGAAACAATAGACAAGAAAGCAGCCAAGAAAAAGAAATTAAAAATAAAATTTAATAAATATAAACTTAAAAATAAAATATAAAAACCACCTAAACAACAGAAAGAATTATATAACCCTCCGCTTATAATCAAAATTCGGTGGTTAAATGGAAATAAAAGACTTACAGGCACGAATGGGCAATGTTGATGTTATTGTTACAATAATAGACAAAGGCCCTGTTAGAGAATTCGAAAAATTCGGCAAGAAAGGCAGAGTCTGTACAGCTCTTGCTCAGGATGAAACAAGTACAATTAACTTAACTCTCTGGAATGATGACATTGACAAAGTAGAAGCTGGCTACAAAATCCAGATAAAAAACGGCTATGTTGGCGAGTACCAAGGCGAACTGCAGCTTAGCACAGGAAAATTCGGAGAAATAATTGTCTTGGAAAAAGGCGAAAAACCAACTAAGTTAAGCCAGCCATCCAAGCCAAACCGGCAAAAACCAACAACCAAAGAACCAGAAGAGCAGCCTTTCGAAAAGGAAGAATCCGTTTCTAATAGCAATGACGAAGAAGAGGAATTTTAATTCTTTATAATAAAATGGGACGGGTGGGATTTGAATTCGTGGAGCACCAGCAAAGCTAAGCACTCTCCCACAACAACACCGGCTTCAGCGGTATGAGCTGCATTATGCATGTGCTCTCCCAGGTTGTAGCTACCGTCCCATAAGAAGAACATTCTTTCTGTTGATTTATAAGGTTTGTGGTTAGGTGTTATTTATTTCTTTACAAATCTTTCTATAAGCTCTTCTATAACACGCGTCTTCGACTTATCGAGACCTATACATTTCTTACTAAACTCCTTCCAAAGTTCATTATCAATATAGAATACCAACTGTCTTTTCTTAGCCATAAGCCAAAATAATAGTAAAGTTTTTAAATGGTTTTACTATCTTTCTATTAAACTACTATAATCAAGTAGTGCAGGGGTTAAAAATGGAATTTGATATTTTCGGTGGTAAAAAGAATAGAAAGAGATGGACTTTGTCTCAGAACCGAGAAAAGGGAAAACTCGCAGAAGCTATGTTTGAAATAGGTGAGCGTGCTTCTGGTAATAAAGTCGAAAGAACTGGTAGGGGGCATGATTATAAAGTAACAAGGCCAAGCAATCCTTTATTTGGCACAAGAACAAAGACAGAATATGTAGAAGTTAAGAGCTCACGTACAGCACCTGTTTCCGAACTACAGAAAAAGACAAAAAAGAAAATGAAAGGAAAATACAAAGTTGTTAGACCTCATTTTTAAAAATTTTATTTTCTCTACCCAGCCAGCGTATTCGCCATTATCTGCGCCGCTATAATATTAAACAGCAGCATAACTCCCAAGCTAATCAGGCAATAAAGTATAGTAGCGCTAACCATATACTTGCCCAATAAATACCTTTCATTCAGCTTATCGCTTCCATTCTCAATCCCATTTGAAAGAATCGTCAAAATAAAAGTTATCTGCACTACATAAATGCCCACAATCATCTGGAAGTAAAACGCAGGCACCCCATTCCCAAACAGAGAAACAATTCCTCCAACCCCGGCAGTAGCAGCCTCGCTGCCTTCCGCAGTCAGCGCAGCAATCTGCCTGCTCAGTTTATTCAATATCGTAGTTATCATCGAAGTTATCCCAATCACAATTCCGGCAATCGCAGGCGTCAAAAACCTAATCTGCCCTTTCATCGATGAAATTATCTCAGCCAGCAAATCCTTCAGCCTTTCATCAACTCTGTGAATTTCTTTAATATACCTTGACATAGAAATAAGAGCTTCAGCCGCAATCTTAGGCCCTTTCTTGCTGCTCTCAACCAGCACTTTCATAGAGCTTTCAATAACTTTCGACGGAAAATAAACAATTGCCCCATTTCTAGGATTAAATATAGCATCCTC